>JAJXXN010000274.1 GCA_021781075.1 Acidobacteriota bacterium
GGACCTGGATGCGATTTTTGCGCAAGCCGGCCTCACGCGCCACCGTCGCGGAAGCCGGAAAAATATTCTGGCCGCGGCACGCAAAGTCGTTTACACGCCGGAAGAGTTGCGCCCGCCTGTGGATGCGGAGTTTCGCACGGGCAAGAATGGCATTGCATGGCTCACCGTCCCCGCATGGCGTGATCTCGATTGGCTTTGGCATGGGTTCACGACGCGCAAGGGCGGGGTAAGCACCGCCTATGCGCCTGAGCACGCGGCCCCTGAGCTCAACCTGGGATTCACCGCCGACGACACAAAAGAGAATGTGATTGAAAACCGCAGGCGCATTGTTGGGGCAATCACTGGAAGCCGCGCCAATGAGTTGCGCCTCATCCGGCAGTTTCACTCCGGGTTGGTTCTTTACGGGCCGGATTGCGCAGGCGCTCGCCCAATGCGCGCGGATGGAATGATTACCAACCGTCCAGGAGAGTTGCTCGGCGTACAGGTGGCCGACTGCATCCCGGTGCTTGTCGCCGACAAACGGAAGAGGATTGTTGCCGCCTTCCATGCCGGATGGCGTGGAACCGTGCAACGCATCGTCGAGCGCGGCGTCGGTCGCATGCGCCTCGAATTCGGTTGCAACCCGCGCGATCTGATTGCCGCCGTCGGGCCCGGAATCGGCCCGTGCTGCTACGCTGTCGGCGAAGAGGTGCTCAGCGAATTCACCGGCCAGTTCCACTACGCCGACAAACTCTTCCACGAGGTATTCAACTCCGACCCGGTGAAGACACGCTACCCGATGCTGTTTTTGACCCAGCGCGCGCCCGGCCACTCCGAGATTGGCCCGGGCACCCATCTGGATTTGCAGCAAGCCAACCGGCGGCAATTGATTGACGCGGGAGTCCGTGCGCGGGCCATCCACATGATTGGCGGTTGCACACAATGCGACCGCCGGCTCTTTTTTTCACACCGCGGCGCACAGGGACGCGCAGGCCGCATGATGGGGCTGATTGGAATTAAGAGTAGCTAGACTGGGCGGGATTATTCTGCGGCCACTTCGGATTTTTTCTCGCCGGGGTTGACCAGGTCGCGCAGATCTTTGGACGGCTTGAAGTAGGGGACTCGCTTGGCGGGCACGTCAACTCGCTCACCGGTTTTGGGATTGCGCCCGATGCGGGGCTTGCGCTGGCGGATGCGGAATGAGCCAAAGCCGCGGATCTCTATTTTGTCGCCGGCCTGCAGCGCGCCGATGACGGAGTCGAAGATGGTTTCAACAATCACTTCGCCATCGCGGCGCGTGAGGTCGCCCAGCTGGGTCACTTTTTCAACCAGATCTGCTTTTGTCATTTCGGCACACCTTTCGCGCGAACCGGGATCTCTCCCGTTCAGGCAATCCAACACTATCGAATTCTTGCCTTTGGGGGTGCGGCTCGTCAAGTGTCAAAGCTGGCACCCGGCCCGCATCATTTAGGATGCATTTAGCAGTGATAAGGCACCGACCGTGAACCAGCAAACTCCTGACTACAGCATTGTCATCCCCGCTTTCAACGAGTCGGCGCGCTTGCCGGCCACGCTGGACGCGGTTTTTGTCTGCATTGCCAGGTATGGCTGGAGCGCCGAGGTCATTGTCGTCAACGACGGCTCGACAGACGATACCGCGGAGCTGGTCCGCAAGCGCGCGCTCAATGCGCCCTCGCTCAAGCTGCTGCAGAATCCCGGCAACCGCGGCAAGGGCTACAGCGTGCGCCACGGCATGTTGGCTGCCTCTGGCAAATTTTTGCTCTTCACCGATTCCGACTTGTCCTCACCGATAGCGGAGGCCGAGAAGCTCTTTGCGGCGCTACGTTCAGGCTACGATGTAGCCATTGGCTCGCGCTGGCTAGACGGCCGCAGCAGCCAGACCCGCCCGCAGCCGGTTTATCGGCAGTTTTTTGGCCGCTGCTTCAACTTCACAACGCGCATGATCATGAACCTGCCCTTTGCGGACACCCAATGCGGATTCAAGGCCTTCACGCGTGAGGCGGCTATGGACATCTTCAGCCGCCAGACGATTGAGGGTTGGGGGTTTGACCCGGAGATATTGTTCATCGCCATCCAGCACGGTTACAAAATCAAGGAGATCACCGTGCAGTGGGCGCATGATGCACGCACCCGCATGAGCTATCTGCGCAACGGAATGCAGATGCTGGGCGAGTTGCTGGCCATCCGCTGGAACGCGCTCCGCGGCCGCTACAGAAAGACCAACTGAGCTTCCAATGCGAGGTTTTCCCATGAGGCTGATGATTTATGCCGCCGCTGCCGTGGCTTTGGCATCGCTAGGATGCGTCGCGCAGGGGATTGTCCGCACTCCGCTGAAACTGGCGGAGGGCGATGTCATGCAAACCGGCAATCAATGGATCGCGCTGCCGGAGATTCGCGCAACCGACGCCGCCCTCATGAACTTCAACGTCCTCTCGATGACGCACCGCGGACTGCTCCAGGTCAACGGCGCCGACGGCGGCCCAGCGATTCAGCCGTACTTTGAGGCCGAGGGCAAGGAACTCCCGGTCAAGGACCCTGCATGGGAGTTGATCGAATACTGGATTCCACGGGCGGTGATGAATGAGGACGGGCTGGAGACAAGCATCACCTACTGCGCGCCGTCGATGGCCCGCGGGGCATTCATCCGGCTGACAATGACGAACCACCGCGCGGCGCCCGTGGAGGCGACGCTGGGAATTCATGCAAATTTTGGCAACCTCATGCGCGTCACCTATGTGCCGGTCGAACTGAACGGCAACCGCGGCGTGGGCCAATCAGCGTGGGTGAGTCCGGGGGCAACATTCTCCTTTGCCACGAGCGACACGGATTTCGCCTGGTCGGTGATTCATCCCGGCTCAACCGGTGAGATGGCAATGCCCCCGGTGGCGCGCTCTCCGAGTTTGACAACAACAAAGAAAACCACGCTCAAGCCCGGCGAAACAGTAGAGGCGGATTTCATCCTCGGCGCGGGCGTTGAGGAGTTCAGCGCTTCGCACATGGCCCGCGCGCTGATGGAACTCCTCGACCGCGACGGCGCCGAAGGGCTCATCAACCAAACCGCCGCGTGGTGCAAGGCTCACACTAAAACCACCGGCGACCCGGTACTCGACCAGCTGATGAACCAGAACTACCTCTACACCGAGCTTTACGCCTGGGGACGCACCATTGACACCGAGGAACTCGTCGGCGTTACCTCCCGTTCCCCGCGCTACTACGTCTCCGCCGCCTACTGGGACCGCGACGCCATGCTGTGGAGTTTTCCCGCGCTCCTCGACATCGACCCGGCTTTTGCGCGCGAAACCCTCGCTTATGCGCTCACAAAACAGTTGCGCAACACCGGCATCCACTCGCGCTTTATCGATGGCGTGGTCCTCGAGGACGGCTTCCAACTCGACGAGGCGGTTGCGCCGCTGATTGCGCTCGGCAGCTACGAGCGCACGACCAACGACATGGAGTTTTTGCGCGAGCACCGAAAGGCAATCGAGTTTCTCCGCGCCCGCCTGCTCGCCCGCTTTGATGCCTCGGTGGGAATGTTTTCATCCTTGCAAGACCCGCAGGACGAATTCCAGCGCATGCCCTTCATCACCGTCGACAACGCATTGGCCTGGCGCGCGTTGCTCAATCTCTCCGAGATTGACGCAAAGCTCGGTGATGAAAAATCCTCAGCCGATATGAAGCAGCGGGCCGATGCATTGCATGAGGCAGTGCTAGAGCATGAAGTGGCGATCCCGCCGGGCGCAACCGAAACCATCCTCGCATCCGCCACAAATGGCCAGAAACAGGGAACTGGCGCTTCGCCCGCCTCCATCCTCGCCGGCACCGACCACGACGCCGAGATGGGCACGCTCCCCGGCCAGACCCACGTCTTCTCCGAGATGCCGCCCGACGGCCTGATGAAGCTCCCTGCCATCGGTTTCATCTCCGAAGACGACCCGCTCTTCGTCCGCACCTACAACTGGCTCCACTCCAAGAACTACCGCTACTCATTCTCTGACCAGCCCTACGGCCTCCCCGGCAGCTACCGGCTCCTCTTCACCGCCGTCTGGCCTATCGCCGACCACCTCCAGCTCAAGGTCGGCCGCGAGCGCGCCCTCAACATCCTCAAATCCGCGCACTGGGACGCCGGCATCATCACCGAAGGCGTCCACGCCGACAACGACGCAATCGACTTCTCCGGCCGCGCCTTCGCCACCGCCGCAGGCTACATGGCCCACGCCATCTGCCAAAGCTTCTGCACCACCAAACCCTGACTACTTAATCCAATAACAAATCTCGGGTGCCCCCGGTCCCTCGTACTTGGGAACCGGGCATTGAATCCCATCATCTCGGGTGTCCCCAGTCCCTCGCCTTTGGGGACCGGGGAAATGGACTTAGGTAACTCTACACTCCACCGACTGACGGCGTATCCTCACCATCGATGAAGAACGCTCGTATTCGTTACCAACAAACCGGGCACTTTCATTTCCTTACCTTCAGTTGTTACCACCGCCAGCCATATCTCTCGACCGTCGCGGCGATGGAGCTCTTTGAGGATGCCTTGGAACGCGTTCGATGCCGCTATCGATTTGTTGTTTCCGGTTATGTCGTCATGCCCGAGCACGTTCATCTTTTGCTCAATGAGCCAAAACGCGCACTTTTGTCCCACGCGATCAAGGCGCTTAAATTATCCGTCTCGCTTCGCAGCCGTCAACGGCCTTTCTGGCAGGCTCACTATTACGATTTCAATCTTTCGACACAGGCCAAATTCATTGAGAAGCTGCGGTACATCCATCGCAATCCGGTTCGACGCGGGTTAGTTGCCAATCCAGAGGATTGGAAATGGTCAAGTTTCCGTCACTATGCAACTGGGGAGATTGGCACTGTAGAGATCGAATCCGAGTGGACCGCGCAAAGAAGAGGCTGGAAACCACCGGAATGGATGCGCGACTTACGTACAGCACCATCCACATCCCCGGTCTCAAAATCGAGACCGGGGGCACCCGCGATTTGACAGTATTTTGGCGAAGACCGGGGCCACCCGCCCAGAGCTTCTGTTCCCTCAAACCCTAACTACTTAATCCAAAAACAAATCTCGGGTGCCCCCGGTCCCTCGTACTTGGGAACCGGGCATCGAATCCCATCATCTCGGGTGCCCCCGGTCCCTCGCACTTGGGGACCGGGGATCGAACAACACAAAACGGCCGCCCATCTCTGAGCGGCCGCATGTACTGACACCTTAAAATTGTCATCCTGAAACTGACAACCGATTGACCTTCTATTGGAAGGTGATCGCGCCGGTCAACGCCACCGTTGTCGGGTAGACAGCAGGGTTCGAGCCAGCCGCGGCAACGTTCAGGTTCGAGTTGGAGGTCACGCCATTGATGGTGATCGCCGCCGTGCCGCCATCGCCCTGGAAGTCCAGCCGCGAGATGGGTTGGGCCAATGCGGTTGCCGCGGTGTTGCCGGCGTTGCCGCAATTCTGCGTCAAATTGAAATTTGACAGCGGGATGGTGTAAACCGTCGGCGTCGCGCCGCCAGTGGCCGCAAACACAGTCTGCATCTGCAGGTTGCACGCACCGCCGGAGTTGTACAAATCGCCCATCGTCAACTCAAGCATCACGTTTGGCGTTCCCGTCGCCGTCACCCACTCGGGGTTTGTATTCAACGTGAACGAGATCGTCGTTTGGCCGTTGAGCGTCACTCCCGACGTATTCGCGGTCGTGCTCATCCCCGTCACGCCCGGCGCATAGACCGACATGCCCTCGTATTCGCCGACGGTGATGGGGGCATACGTCTGGTAGTAGGAGTAGGCATAGCTTGTTGCTGGCGAAGAGCCTGCGCCGCTTCCCGCCCCGCACTGGGAAACGCCCGGGGTATTTGTGCAGTTCCAGCCATCCAAATTGCTGCCGGCATAGTCGATTAACGCGCCGCCGAGCAATGTGGTCATGGTGTTTGTGAAGCCGGAGGAGAAGATGACCGCCTGGGGCTGGCCGGAGTTGCTGATCGAGAAGGTCTGCGGAACCGAGGGAGCCGCCGCATACGTTGCATCGCCTGCCTGCATCGCCGTCACTGTGCAGGTTCCCGTGGCAACCGCGCTGAGGGTGTCTCCGCTGACCGTGCAAACCGTCGCCGGGCTTGCGGTAAAGCTGACAGGCAGGTTCGACGAGGCTGTAGCGACCAGCGTTGTGGTATTGCCCACAGTCGGCGGTGTCACGGTTTGAAAATCGATTGTCTGCGGCAGGCCATCAATGGTGAATTGAATGGTGATAGGCAAGGCCGCCAGATACGTCGCATTGCCAGGCTGCGACGCCGTCACGCTGCATGTGCCGGCGGTCAGGGCCGTCAGCGTGCTTCCGCTCACTGTGCAGACTGAAGTTGAGTTGGATGCATAGCTTACGGGTAGGCTGGATGTTGCCGTGGCGGATAATGTAACCGTGCCTCCCACTATGACCTGGGACGATGGTGGTGGAAACGAGATAACCTGGAACGAATTCTTAGTCGAGCTGCTATTACAGCCACTGAGTATGAGGGCGACTGACACGATCGCGCTCAATGATTGAAGTTGCTTCAAAAATCTCATGCACTCCTCCGAAAATTGGTAAAGCTAAAGCAAAATGATTTAATCGATTCCAGTGAAGGACGCACAAGGTAAGACCCGGTAAAATTTACAGGATATGATGTTGTATCTTCTGGCAGTCCATGCCGCAGACTGTGACTCATCAGGCAGACGCTCAGCCTTTTCATAGTCGCACAGCGGTGCGACCCCGTTTCCAACTTGCAAGTTGCCACTTTCCCGAAGATCAAATTTACTGTTTATAGACTGAAATTTACGGTAAATTGCGCACACGTAACGCACTTTAGCCCCACCCCTACATCAATTCAGCCGCTCTTTGATGGGATTCATCAAGCAATTTGCAGCTCGGAATGCAAATTTGCTGGGTGCAAAGAAAAAGGCCACCCCAGTGGGGCGGCCCTTCCTGATTCTACTGCGAACTTACCTTGAGCCGACGACGGACGGCCGTGTGTCGAGCGCGCCCGACGCATAGCCCTTCCTGATTTCCTCAATCGGCAGTTGCTTGTAATCGCCAGCGTGGCCGGCCTGTCCGAACTGGGTCATGCGCAGCGCGACGACCTTCTTCATGGCCTCGCGTGCCGGCTTCATGTAGTCGCGGGGATCGAACTTCTCCGGCGTCTCAACGAGCACCTTGCGAATGGCGCCGGTGATGGCGAGGCGGTTGTCGGTATCGACGTTGATTTTGCGTACGCCGTTGCGGATGCCGAGCTGGATCTCCTCGACCGGCACGCCCCAGGTTTCCTTGAGCTTGCCGCCGTACTGGTTGATGATGTCCTGAAGCTCCTTGGGCACGGAGGAGCTGCCGTGCATGACGAGGTGCGTCTTCGGCAAACGCTTGTGGATTTCGATGAGAACGTCCATTTTGAGGACGGAGCCATCCGGCTTCTTGGTGAATTTGTAGGCGCCGTGGCTTGTGCCAATGGCGATGGCGAGGGCGTCAACGCCGGTGCGCTCGGCAAACTCAACCGCCTGGTCGGGGTCGGTGATGTGCTCAAGGCCGGTGCCGCCCGCGCCGTGCCCGTCCTCAACGCCGCCCAGCACGCCGATTTCGCCTTCCACTGTGATGCCGCGCTCGTGCGCATAATCCACCACGCGGCGCGTGATCTCTACATTCTCTTCAAACGTGGTCGGGGTCTTGCCGTCTTCCTTCAGGCTGCCGTCCATCATCACCGAGGTGAAGCCTAGCTCAATCGCGCTCTTGCAGGTCTCAAAGCTGTTGCCGTGGTCCTGGTGCATGGCGATGGGAATCTCGGGGTAAAGCTCGGCGGCGGCGAGCATGAGGTGGTAGAGGTAGCGGTCCTGCGCGAACTGGCGCGCGCCGCGGCTGGCCTGGATGATGACCGGTGACTTGGTCTCCTTGGCGGCCTCCATGATGGCCTGGATCTGCTCCATGTTGTTGACGTTGAATGCGCCGACGCCATATCCGCCCTTGGCGGCCTCGTCGAGCAGTTGTCGCATTGATACCAGTGGCATGAGTCTCTCCTTTGGCTTAAGCCGCGTTGGCGTTGAATACGGTCAGGCTGGGAAGACTCCTTAGCCTGAAAAATACGAACACTTCGGCATTCATCCTAATGGTAGCAGAGTGTGGCAACCAAAAATCTGTGACCAATAAACAGCTCTCGGCGTGCAATCCCTTGTCCTGCAGATTTTTTTTATAATCAATAATTTACTGTTCATGTTATCGTTCTAGCGGTGTGGCCGGGGAATTGGCCAAGGCGCTCCTTTTCACCGGGCTCATCTGCTTGGTAGGCTGAAACAGGGGAACGTGATGCGATTGATTCGGTTTGGTGCGCCAGGCAGTGAAAAACCCGGCGTGATGAATGCGGATGCCCAGAGGCTGGATTTGTCCGCTGAATTTGCGGATTGGAACCGTGATTTTTTTCAAAAGGATGGACTCGCTCGCCTGGCGGATTTGCTGTCGGCCAAAGGCGGCGGCCTGCCCCCTGTGCCCGCATCCGAACGCTGGGCCGCGCCGGTGGCGAGACCGGGCAAGTTGATTTGCATCGGGCTCAATTACGCCGACCATGCGCGCGAGTCCGGTGCGGAGATACCGAAGGAGCCCATTGTCTTTTTGAAGGGGACCAACACCGTCGTCGGGCCCTATGACGACGTGATGATTCCCCGCGGGAGCAAAAAAACCGATTGGGAGGTGGAACTGGGCGTGGTCATCGGCCGCGATACCCGCTACTTGAGCTCGGAGGATGAGGCGGAGAAAGCGATAGCCGGCTACGCTCTCTCGCACGATGTCTCCGAGCGCGCCTTTCAATTGGAGCGCGGCGGGCAGTGGACCAAGGGAAAAAGCTGCGACACCTTCAACCCTCTGGGGCCCTGGGTTGCCACGCGCGATGAAATCCCCGACCCGCTTCAGCTCCAGATGCGCCTCCGCGTCAACGGCATCGAGCGCCAGAAAGGGTCAACTGGCACCATGATCTTCTCGCCGCGCTTCCTCGTCCATTATTTGTCGCAGTTCATGACTCTCGAGGCCGGTGATGTGATCACCACCGGCACACCGCCGGGCGTTGCATTGGGAATGACTCCCCCCCAATATTTGCAGGCCGGCGATGTCGTTGAGCTCTCCATCGACCACCTCGGCACGCAGAAGCAGAACTTCATTCCGGCGCGGTGATTTTTTCTTTGTGCCCGGCGCCGGAACCTACCAGCCAAGGGTGCTGCGCAGGACTGGCTCAAAGTCATCGGCCATCTGGCGATGCTCGTCCCCGGTGGGGTGCGCATTGCAGGGATAACCGCGATAGTGCCTTGAGGCCACGTAATGAATGCGCGGATCGTGCGCCTTGGTGGCCGCTTCGCGAACCATCGCCGCAAGCAGCGGGTCGGTGACTATCGCCCCCTCGGTGACAAAGATCTGCGCCCGCGGGTACTCCGCGCGCAGATGCCCCAGGAACCTCACGTACTCGGCAACCCAGCTTGTCTCGTCAAGAGGACTGGTCTTTTCCAGGTTGAAGTCATTGGTCCCGACTGAAATGAAAATTCCATCCGGCTGCCAGGCATTCGGGTCCCAGGCAATGCGCCCCGCGGGTTTGTCAGCTGGCAGGGCAAGGTCGACAAGCTGCGGTATGGTGAGCACATTGTCAGCCGCAGTGTAGCCGCGATAATCGCGCACCAGGCCGCGCCCGCCATAACAGACAAGCTGCGTATCCGCATCCAGGCGGCGGCCCAGGAGCAGACCATAGGAGTCATACGCATCATTCGCCGGATGCGCCGGGTCGCGTTTGCAGGCAGGGTTCTGCCCCACCCCTTCGCCGCAGGTCACCGAGTCGCCGACAAAAAGCAGTTTGCGCACGGGCGCCGGCGGAGGCGGGAGCAACACACAGGAATCGTCCAACTGCAACCCGGTGAGTGTGACCTCACCCTCCCAGACCTCGCTGCGTTTGATGATTGTGGCGGTGTGGGGCTCGTCGGCGAGAGAAGCGCCGATCGGGAGCAGTTGTTGGCCGCTTTTGAGCACGATGGTTTGCGGCGGCTGGTCATCAAGGACGACCGTCAGCGCGGCCCGGTCCAATGTGCTTTTGAGCCCAAGCCGTAACCCTGTGCACGCAAAACGAAAACGAATCCCGGAGCCGGGATAGGCCAGGTCAAGGGTGTTGGGATGAATCCGCGCAACGCGCCCGAGGGACAGGATGCGCGGGTCGGTGGGCGGTATTGCCTGGCTCGATGCCGCGACAGTTTGCGCGCCAGACAGCGAGGCGGCCATCACGGGCAGAAGCGCCAAAAGTACTTTGATTGGGCCTCTCATCGGCATGGGGGTTCAGAGTACCCCAAGCACCTTGCGCTGCGCGGCAAAAATCTCCTTCAACCCAACCTCCGCAAGGCCTATCAAGGCATTCAACTCGTCCCGCGAATAGGAGCCCTTCTCGGCCGTCGCCTGCGTCTCAATCAGGCCGCCGTCCTCTGTCATCACCACGTTCATATCCACCTCGGCCTGCGAGTCCTCCTCATAGCAAAGGTCCAGCAACTGCGCGCCGCCCACAATGCCCACACTCGTCGCCGCCACCAGCCGCTTCATCGGTGATTGCTTCAGCGTCCCGGCCTCAACCAGCGCGTTGAGCGCAAGGGCAAGTGCCACCGCCGCCCCCGTGATGGCCGCCGTGCGCGTGCCGCCATCGGCCTGAATCACGTCGCAATCCAGGATGACCGTCCGCTCGCCCAGCGCCTGCAGGTCAACCACAGAGCGCAAACTTCTCCCAATCAGCCGCTGAATCTCGTGGGTGCGACCGCCAATCTTGCCACGCTCACTCTCGCGCGGGGTTCGCGTGACAGTGGAGCGCGGAAGCATGGAATACTCCGCCGTCACCCACCCACGCCCCGAGTTGCGAAGCCAGCCCGGGACCGTCGGCTCAATGGTGGCATTGGTTAGTACGCGCGTATTGCCAAAGGAGACAAGCACCGAGCCCTCGGCGGTGGAGACATAACCCGGCGTCAGGCTGAGTGGGCGCAGTTCATTTCTTGAACGGCCGCCAGGGCGGAAGAAGCCATTGGTCTGATTCATAAATGTGATTGTAGGTGAATCGACGGCAAAGCTGGAAAGCGAGACAGGTGTGTTCCTTTTCGGCAAATAGATGCCATTTGGGGAATGGACCCGACAATGGACTCAATTTATTGATAAATAAACACTTGAGGACACTGCCGCGAGACGCTCTTTCCTTTTACGGGAATCCGGGAGTGCGATAAAGACTTACATGGAAAAGTGCGGATTTGGGAGAAACAGTTCCTAATCAGGAGCTTAGCCATCTTGTTCAACTTTGGCACAACTCTTGCTATTAAGTGAGTCGTTCAGACCCGTAACGGTTCCCGGGGCACTGAGGGCGCGGTAATCAAATACATGGCAGGGGCGGGAATGAAATTTGGATTCAAGGCGCGGCATTCAAAGTTGGAGTCAAGGTGCGGCGTGTAATGCAAGGACATCCGGGACGAACTTCACAGAAGAGGTGGAAGATGATGCAGCAACTGGCTGGGAGACAAAGTACTGAAATGCCATTCGATTGGAGCGCCGCGGCCGGAGGGACCCATCAGGCCATCGCGCCTGCGGAGGGCCTGGCCTCCCTGGCCCATGACGCGCGCAATATGGTTACGGCGCTGGGCGTCTATTGCGAGCTCCTGCGCCAACCCGGCGTGCTCAACCCGCGGCGCAGCCATCTGCTCAGCGATTTGAATCTGATTACCGATGCCAGCCGCAAACTGGTTGAGGAGATGGACCTGCTGGCAACACGAGTTGCCGGGCAGGCGCCACCCACTACCGCTGTCATCGCCGCCACTGACGAGCAGAACATCTGCGATTCAAAACCAATAGCCAACCTCGCCCGTGAGCTGCGCGCCAATCAGAATCTGCTGGCTGCTTTGGCAGGCCCCGCGGTTCGCCTGCGCCTGCGCACCACCGGCGGTGAGCACCCGGTGCGCTTGCGTGCCGACGAGTTGACCCGCATCCTCGTCAACCTGGTGCGCAATGCCGCCGAGGCCATGCCCGATGGCGGGGAGGTTGAAATCACGCTCGATGAAACGCACGCGCCCGCCCGTGGCCTCAAGGCCGGGGACGTCGTACTCTGCATGGCGGATTCGGGGCCTGGGATCCCGGAACCGTTGTGGGAGGCGGTTTTCAACGCCGGTTTCACCAGCCACGCCGAGTCCGACCCCGATGCCAACTGGCACGGGCAACACCGTGGCCTGGGACTGGCCATCACCCGCGGGATTCTCGCTTCGGTCGGGGGCAGCATCCGGGTCACGCCCTCGGTTCGCGGAGCCCGCTTCGAAATTCACCTGCCATTGGCAATCTAACCCAAGGTCCATACCGACTGAAGTAACGTGCGAAAGAAAGCAGAGGCGACTAAAATGCTTCAAACAGTAGAAAAGACGCAAATGATGGGCACACAAGCTCCACAAACGGAGGCCGCCGCGCGGCTGCACCTGCTGGTGGTTGACAGCGACCCTGCCATTCGCTCGGCCTGCGCCGAGATTGGCACGAGCCTTGGCTACGCGGTGCAGACCATCGCGGAGACAGCCCAGGCACGCTCTCTACTCCGGGGCCACGCCGCCGACATCGTCCTCATCAACCTCCCCGCCAGGAAAAATGACGGCCTCGAGCTCATCTCCGAACTCAAGCTCCTCTACCCGGAGACGAGCATCATCGCGATGACGGCCTCGGGCTCGGTCAATGCCGCGGTGGAGGCGATGCGCTGCGGGGCCGGGGATTACCTCACCAAGCCCTTTGCCATTGATGAGCTGTCGAGTGTCCTCGAGCGCGCCTCCGAGCACCACACGGTGGACCGGGTGAGCCGCCAGATACGCGAGCAGTTGCGGCTCTCGCAGGGCCTCGGCTCCATGATTGGCCGCTCGGCGGAGATGGAAAAACTCTACCGCATCCTCTCCAAGGTCGCGCAGAGCACCCATCCGGTCCTCATCCTCGGTGAGAGCGGCACGGGCAAGGAACTGGTGGCGCGCACCATCCATGCTTATGGCGCCAGCTCCCAGAAGCCGTTTTTGCCGGTTGATTGCGGCTCCATTGTGCCCACGCTGATTGAGAGTGAACTCTTTGGGTACGTGAAGGGCGCCTTCACCGGGGCCAACCGCTCGAAGGACGGCCTGCTGGTCTCGGCCGAGGGCGGCACGGTTTTTCTCGATGAGATCGGCGAGCTTTCGCTCGACTTGCAGGCCAAGCTGCTGCGCGCCCTGCAGGAGAAGGAGATTCGCCCGGTCGGCTCAACGCAGCGCATCCCCATCAAGGCCCGCATTGTGGCCGCCACCAACCGCGACCTGGTTGAGATGGTCGAGAAGGGGACCTTTCGCAAGGACCTTTTTTACCGACTCAATGTCGTCAACCTGCGCCTGCCCGCGCTGCGCGAGCGCCGCGAGGACATCCCACTGCTGGCCGCGCACTTCCTTGACCGCATGACGCGCGAATCCGGGCGCAAATTCACCTTGGCCGACGAGGCGCTGCAGACCATGATGCGCTATGACTGGCCGGGCAATGTGCGCGAGCTTGAGAACTCCATCGAGCGCGCCTGCGCGCTCTCCTCCGGCCCTGTCCTCCATCTCGGCGACCTGCCAACCCAATTGCAGCAGAAGGGGATTGACGCCTGGCGCGAGGCCAATGCCGCGCCCCATGATGACGGCGCAATTGCACAGGCGGAGAAGGTCACGCCCCTCGTTGACCTCGAAAAAAAGGCGATTCTCGAAGCCATCCGCAAGCTGAACGGCGACAAGCTGCTCGCCGCCAAACTCCTCGGCATCGGCAAGACGACACTCTACCGCAAGCTGAAGGAGTACGGCATCGCCTGCCCACTCGGCGAGGAATAGCCCAGGCACGCACGCCTTCGCATCCCGGGCGCCCGGCGAGGCGAAGGCCAACAATCACTGGTCCGGGGCGGCAGATCGGGCGCCGCCTGACTTGAAGACAATTTCGCTGGATCAACCGCCAAGCACGGCAAGGAGTTTTT
Organism: Acidobacteriota bacterium; assembly: GCA_021781075.1. Taxonomy (GTDB): domain Bacteria; phylum Acidobacteriota; class Terriglobia; order Terriglobales; family Acidobacteriaceae; genus CAIMNN01. The sequence goes on from JAJXXN010000274.1 coordinate 14,002, forward strand.
CACAATGTGCATTCTCATGGTTACAGGCATTGAAGGGGCAAGGAACTGCGCCGAGGCAATTTCCAAACAACTCAAAATGGAGTTGGCGGTAGCCGAGGGGCGCAAGCAGGCGCTTGCGGCTCTGCGCCATGGCGAGTTTGAAGCGATAGTTCTTGATGAGAGCCTGGCCGAGTGCGACCCGGCAGCAGCCGAGGCCATCTATGCCCACGCCGGGTTGGCCATCCCGCTGCAAATCAACTTCGCACTTGCGGGGGCGGAACGCATCGCGCGCGAGATTCGCGCCGCGCTCAACCGCCGGGAGCGCGAGAAGGCGCTGGCGCAGCGCGCCGCCGCCACCGCAATCGAGGCCGAAATCAAATCCACCCTCGCCGGCCTTCTGCTCCATACTGAGCTCGCCCGCAAGGGATCCGAATTGCCGCCGGCCACCGCCGAGCGCCTGCGCACCGTCGCCGAGCTGGCCGTGGCCCTGCGCCAGCAACTCAACCCCCAACCGGCGGCACGCGCGCACCAGGCGGCGTAACGCCCGGCTTCTGGGCGTCGAATATCAACGCACTCTTCCGCCTTGCCGGTTGAGCCGCGAAGCCGCTGCCGGGCGGGAAAAAAAATCAAGACTGTTGTTGCACATGCCTCCAGCCGGGGCGGCCTTCGCCCCGGCTCTTTTTCGCCTCGGGTTGAAGCCCGGCCCGGCACGCGGCGAGCACCCCCCCACGCTCCGCTACACTAACTAGAAATGAACGACACAGCTGTCCTTCTCATCGATTGCCCAGACCAGCGCGGCCTTGTCGCCCGCGTCTCCTCGCTCCTCTACCAGCACGGCGCCAACATCCTCCACTCCGACCTCCACACCGACCACCAGCTCGCGCTCTTCTTCATGCGCCTCGAGTGGGAGCTCGCCAACTTCGACCTCGCCGCCTTCGAGGCCGCCTTCCGGCCGCTCGCCGCCGGGCTCCGCATGAACTGGCAGCTCCGCACCAGCCGCGCCCGCCCCCGCGTTGCCCTCTTCTGCTCCCAGTACCTCCATTGCCTCTCCGACCTCCTCGAGCGCTGGCGCACCGGCGAACTCATCGCCGAGATCCCGCTCATCCTCTCCAACCACACCGCCGTCCAGCCCATGGCCGACTTCTACGGCATCCCCTTCGTCCACACACCCACCGCACCCGGCGCTTCCAGCCGTGAAGCCGTGGAATTAAAACAGCGGGAGCTGCTCCGCCAGCACAACATCAACCTCGTCGTCCTCGCCCGTTACATGCAGATACTCTCCCCCGCATTCGTCGCCCAATACCCCTCGGCCATCATCAACGTCCACCACTCCTTCCTACCAGCCTTCATCGGCGCCCGCCCCTACCACGCCGCACACGCCCGCGGGGTCAAGCTCATCGGCGCCACCAGCCACTACGTCACCGACCTCCTCGACGACGGCCCCATCATTGAGCAGGACGTCGCCCGCATCAGCCACCGCGACCAGGTCGAAGACCTCATCGCCCGCGGCCGCGACCTCGAACGCGTCGTCCTCTCCCGCGCCGTCCGCTGGCACCTCGACCACCGCATCCTCCGCTACGGCAACAAAACCGTCGTCTTCGATTGATTTTCTTTGACTGCCAGCCTCTGCGGGTGCCCCCCGTCTCCGCAACCTGCGTTGTCATGCTGAGCGAGCGCAAGCGAGTCGATGCATCCGCAGT
>JAJXXN010000005.1 GCA_021781075.1 Acidobacteriota bacterium
CTTTGATCTGGAGTACGTGGGCGAGGACGGCGCCCGCCATCAGCCGGTGATGGTGCAACGCGCGCTGTTCGGCTCGGTCGAGCGCTTCTTTGGCGTTTTGATTGAGCACTACGCGGGCGCTTTCCCGCTGTGGCTCGCCCCGGTGCAGATCGGCCTGGTGCCAATCGCCGAGCGCCATCATGAGTACGCGCAGAAGCTTGAAGCGGAGTTGAAGGCGGCAGGATTCCGTGTGGAGACCGACGACCGCAACGAGAAGATGAACGCCAAGATCCGCGACTTTGCCAACCAGAAGACGCCTTACATATTGGTCTTCGGCGATAAGGAGGCGGAAGCCGGCTCGGTGAGCGTGCGCGCGCGGGGGGGCGGCGACAAGGGATCGGTGCCACTCGCCGAGTTCATCGCAAAGGCAAAGGAACTGGTGGCGACACAATCGATGGAGCTGTAGATTTGTTCGAATTCAAAGTGAAGCGGCCTCGATTCATCGAGGCCGCTTATTTTGCGGGCAAATACTCATGCGTTGATCGCCATGCCTTCGACGGCGGCGAATGCGTCTAGCATCGACTCGGCAAGGGTGGGGTGGGTGATTATTTCACCGCAAGCCCCAAAAGTACCGCCACATATTGACGAACCTGTGAGAGCAACTGCGGAGCGGCCTTGGAATGGAAGCGTGCCTTGCGCCCAATCCAGTCAAGGCTTTTGAGTTGGTCAACGAGAATTGCACCTTCGACCTCACCAACCGTTACGGGTAACGCGAAGGGATACGGCTTGCGCACGCTGGTCAGCGGGCAGACCACCATCAAACCACTGGCGTGGTTGTAACGCGCCTCGGTAAGAACGAGTGCCGGGCGTCGTTTGGCTTGTTCGCGGCCCACCTGCGGGTCGAAGTCGATCATGACGATATCGCCCGCTTCCGGCACATACGCGGCTACCATTCGACCACTTCCCGTTTTGTCTCACGCCCCAACGAAACTTCATCGTAGCGGTTTTCTGGCGTAATTTTGGCGACGAGCTGGGCCAGGGTGGGGAGTTTCGAAGCTTTTTGCAGGCGGAGCACACCTTGCTCATCCACATTCATCACCAATTTGTCTCCGGCGCGCAACTTTGCATCTTCGGCGATGACCTTGGGAACGCGCACGGCCAGGCTGTTGCCCCATTTCTGCATCTGAACCTGCATGCTCGCCTCCTGTAGAAACATTGTATCATTACTGTGGTTTTCTAGGCGTTGACCGCCATGCCTTCGACGGCGGCGTATGCGTCGAGCATCGCCTCGGCGAGGGTGGGGTGGGCGTGGATGGCGAACATCAACTCATCAATCGTCGCTTCGCTCTCCATTGCAACCACAGCCTCGGAGATGATCTCGGTCGCTTGCGGGCCAATGATGTGCACGCCGAGCAACTCGCCATACTTTGCATCGGCGACAATCTTCACAAAGCCGTCGTGGTTGTTGATGATGGTTGCCTTGGAATTGCCAGCGAAGGGGAACTTGCCGACCTTGACGGTGTGCCCCGCCTCCTTTGCCTGCGCCTCGGTGAGGCCGACGCTGCCAATTTGCGGCTCGGAATAGGTGCAGCCGGGAATGCGGTTCTTGCGGACGGGCTTGAAGGCGCGTCCGGCGATTTTGCTCACCGCGACGATGCCGCTCATGGCGCCGACGTGAGCCAGTTGCGGCAGGCCCGCAACAATGTCGCCGATTGCGTAGATGCCCGGCTCGACGGTTTGCTGCGCCTCATTCACCGCGATAAAGCCGCGGTCCAGCTTGATCTTTGTTTTTTCAAGCCCGAGTCCTTCGGTGCGCGGCGCGCGGCCGACGGCGACAAGGACTTTTTCCGCTTCCTTGGTTTGCGCGTTGCCATTCGCGTCGGTGTAGCTGACCTTCACGCCGGCCTTGGTCTTTTCAATCTTCTCCACCTTTGCGCCGGTATTCACGTCGATGCCGCGTTTTTTGAAGAGCCGGGCCAGCTCCTTCGAAATCTCCTCGTCCTCGACGGGAACGGCGCGCGGCAAAAATTCGAGGATTGTGACATCGGTCCCGAAGCTTTTGAAGATGGAGGCAAACTCCACGCCTACGGCACCGGCGCCGATGACAATCATCGACTTTGGAACGGCCGGGATGGAGAGTATCTCCATGTTGGTGAGAATTGTGTCGTCTGGTTGCAAATCAAAAATCGTCCTAGCCACCGAGCCCGTCGCCAGGATCACATTCTTGGCATACACGGTGGCCTTTGATCCCGCCTCTGCCTCAACCTCCACTGAATGAATGCCACTCTTCGCCCCACCGGTCAGCCTTCCGGTTCCCTGCATCACGGTCACCTTGTTTTTCTTCATCAGGAAGTCGAGTCCCTTGGTGTGCTTGGCGACAACCTCGTCCTTGCGCTTGAGCACTGTGTCCCAATCGAGTGCGGGTGTCCCGAGGCTGGTGATGCCGAATTTGTCGGCATGCCGGATGTGCTCCCAGAGTTCGGCGTTGAAGAGGAGGGCCTTGGTGGGAATGCATCCCCAATGCAGGCAGGTTCCGCCCAGCTTGGCGGATTTGTCCACCAGGGCAACCTTCAGTCCAATTTGTCCAGCGCGAATTGCAGCCGTGTAACCGGCAGGCCCGCCGCCGAGAATCACCACATCAAAAACCGTTTCTGTCATTACCCGCCCCCGAAAATGTGACTCTCCCAGTTTAATTCCTCTCACGCTGGGGTGCATTTGAGGTTTTGCCCGACCAGCGCGGCGACCTGCCGACGAGTTTCCTCGTCATCGCCAAAACCCGCAATCCATTCCACCTGCGGCTCGCGCCGGAACCAGGTCATCTGCCGTTTGGCATAGTTGCGATGGCCCTGCTGGCACTGGCGGATTGCCTCCAGCTCGTTGATTTCGCCGCGCAGAACAGCCGCGGCTTGTCGGTAGCCGAGTGAATCAAGCGCTTTTACGGGGCCATAGAGGGACAGCAGGCCACGGGTTTCGTCAACGAGGCCGTTGATAAACATCGCCTCGGCGCGGTGGTTGAGCCTTTCGTAGAGCGCGGGGCGGGGCGGGTTCAATCCGATGCGCAGCAAGCGGAATCCTGACAGCGGGTCGCGTGCTGCATTCGATTCGAGTGCGGCTGACAGGGGAGCGCGCGTGGCGAGGCAGACTTCAATTGCGCGAATCAATTTGGGCTGGTCGTTGGCATGGATGCGCGCGGCCGATGCGGCATCGATACGAGAGAGCATTTGATGCAGCCAGTTATTGCCATGACGCTGGCTTGACCGCCGCAAGCGTTCGCGCAACTCCGTCTGCCGCGTCGGGCCGGCAAAAAGCCCCTCGGTCAACGCGCGCAGATAGAGCCCGCTGCCACCGGTGACAATGGGCAGCAGACCACGGGCGGTGATTAGATGCAGGGCGGCGCGCGCCAGGCGACTGTAGTCGCCGGCGGTGAAGGGCTCATCCGGGCCGGCCACATCAATCAGGTGGTGCGGGGCGCGAGCCTGTTCCTCACGGCTAGGCTTGGCGCTGCCGAGGTCCATGCCACGATAAACGGCGACAGAATCGCAACTGATGATTTCACCCTTGAATTGTTGGGCGAGATCGAGGGAGAGCGCGGTTTTTCCACTGCCCGTGGGACCGAGAATGAGCACGACCAGAGGCGCGCTGGAATGGGTTTGAGCGGTACTCACAGCCTCCACCACCCGGGCGGGAAGAGCCAGGCCGGGTTTGTGTGCAACAAACGCCAAATGAGCGCGGCAAGCAGCACGAGGAGCACACCGAGCGCCTGGTTTCGCCGGAAGCGCGCGCGCGAGGCATTGCGAAGGTCGAACCCGTCCTGCCCTTCGAGATGGGGCCTGTCCTTTGCCACCGCCATGCCTCCCAGTATAGGTTCACTCGA
>JAJXXN010000068.1 GCA_021781075.1 Acidobacteriota bacterium
GCGCAGTTCCACAGCAGGGCCAGGGCTCCGGCTTTATCCTCGACAAGGCCGGCCACGTGCTCACCAACTTCCACGTCATCGCCGGCGCCAACCGCGGCATTGAGGTGAAGCTCTCTGACAAGCACACTTACAAGGCGCAGGTTGTGGGCACTGACAAGACGCACGACCTGGCGCTTCTCAAAATCGACGCGCCCGATCTGACGCCCGCCACGCTGGCCAGCTCCTCCGACCTTGTCGTCGGGCAAAAAGTTTACGCCATTGGCAATCCCTTCGGCCTCAGTGGCACCATGACGCGCGGCATCATCAGCTCCATCCGCTCCATCCGCACTGACAACGAAGAAGCGCCGATTGAGAACGCCATCCAGACCGATGCCGCCATCAACCCCGGCAACTCCGGCGGGCCACTGCTTAACTCCCGCGGTGAGGTCATCGGCATCAACACCATGATCGCCTCCAATGGTGCCGACCAAAGCTCCGGCATCGGCTTCGCCATCCCCATCAACACCGCCAAGGCTGTCCTCGACGACCTGACAAAATTCGGCAAGGTGCGCCGGCCTGTGCTCGGCATAAGCGGCTTCCCGGTCGACCCGGACCTCGCTGCGCAAATGGGTTTGCTACCCGAGTCCGGCGTCCTAGTTGAGAAAGTCATTCCCGGCGGGGCCGCGGAGTCCGCGGGAATCCGCGGCGGAAATGAAAAGGCTTATCTCGGAAACACCGAGGTGCGCATCGGCGGCGACCTCATCGTGGCCATCGATGGCGAGGAAATTACCAACTCGCAGGATGTCAACGCCATCATGGACAAGCACAAGGCTGGCGACATGGTCAGCGTCACCATCATCCGCGGAAAAAAGAAATTCACCCTCAAACTCCGCCTCGGCGATTCGCTGGCAGACAATTAATCGCTACAAACAAAAATGAAGCGGGCCGGGATACTCCATCCCGGCCCGCTTCTTGTTTCAATCCCCATTCAGAATTCGCTGTTTTCAAAACCCCGCCCGCACTGCCCTCTCTTCCGCCACCTCAACCTGCGCTCGCGCCTCGCTCACCGGTTCGTCATAATGCGCGGCCACAATCGCGGCCTCCAGCTCGCGGTTGCGCAGTGGCTCGATCTGTGCCAGCTTCACCGTCGCCGCTGTTGCCAGCGCCGCCAGTTGCACCTTGCCGCTGATCTGCTGCACCAGCGCCAAAATCGCATTCACCGCCGTCCCCACCACCTGGATCAAGCCAAGCGCATACTGCTGGCTCTTCGGGTCCACAATCCTTGCCGCTGAAAGCAGCGCCTGGTTCACAATCTGCTGGAAGGCCACCACCTGCTGCTGCAACTGCTGCAACAACGGCGCCGACGGGTTCGCCAGATAAGCCTTGGCCTGGCTGACCAGCAAATTGGAGGCGGCGTCAAAGCCCACCGTCGCGGTGGTAAAAATCGGCGCCGCCGCCGGATCAATCACCGCGCCAGCCGCATCCACCGCCGCCACGGCCGATTGCAACGTCGGCGTCCAGTTCACAATCTCCTGCGCCACCGTCGCCGCCTTGCAACCACCCATCCACGGCAGCGGAAGCAGCAGCGCGATCAGTGCCCACGCTCCCAGCTTCGCGCCCGAGCCCGCGACTGCGCCGCTCGACGGGTCGCGTGAAATCATCCCCAGCAGCGCCGTCGCAATCCCGCTGATCAGCGCCACCACCGTCCCCGTCCCCGCCTGGCCCAGCGTCACGCCCTGCCCGTTCAGCGCGCCGGCAATTGTCGCCACACCCAACAAGATCCCCGCCATTGTCGTCCGCGGGTGCTGCCAAATATTCGCAATCCAATTCATTCTCTGCCGCTCCTTTGCCCCGCGCTTGCTGTTTTCAGCGGAGTCACTAGCTAAGAGCTTAGGCAATCACAAGATTTAATCTGCAAACTCGATGGGGAGAGACCACCCCACCTACGTCTCGTTCAAAATCAATGCCACGCGCCCGGCAATCCAACTCCGCGGCGACTCCTCCGGACCCACTTCAATCATTTCCACCGGGTATTTGTGGCTGTGCGGGCGAAGCACCAACCGCCCGGCCAGATAATCCAGATAGCGCAGCAACAGCTTGCCATTCAGGTTCACGGCAAACACCGTGTTACGGCCGGGCCGGTAGGCTGCCAGCGAGTCATAATGCCGGTCAAGCAGCACAATCGCCTCGGGCAGGATCACCGGCTCCATCGGCAGCGCCTCAAGCGCCGAAATGCGTACCGCCACAAACCGCTCCCAACCGCGCCGCGCCGGCGTCGCCCGCGCCCGCAGCCGCTCCAGCAAACCGGACGGCATCTCGATCCGCTGCAGCACGGCGGCTGGGCGCACATAAGGCTCAAACAGCGCGGTCGCATGCGGCACCACCGGCACATGCGCGGCACTCTCCCATCGCTCCTCGCGCAGCCTCTCCCGCGCGGTCGTTGCAATATCCGCACCGCTCAAATGCTGCGCCGCAAGGATGCGGTCCACCGCGTCCAGCGACAACTGCCGCCGGCCATGCAGAAAATTTGAAAGATGGGGCTGCCCATAACCCGTTTGCCGCGCCAGCAGCGAGACGCTCAGCGTTCCCCGCTCAATTCGGCGCAACAATTCGACCCGAAGCCGCTCCTGCATTTGCGTAAAGTTCATGTGGAAATTTCGCCAACAGCAATGGGCACAGGTCTGGAAAGTTTTCCCACGGAAAAGCCGTTTCCACGTTTTCTACCGTGTCTCTTCCATTCTCCGCCACTCCGCCGCACACAATCCCGCAATTCACACGCTTTCCATTGACGCAATATCCACAACTCTCTACAGTGTCCCTACCAAATTCGGATGGGTGAATAAAGCCAGCCCTGCGGCCCGCGATGGGCGCCTTGCGGCGGAAAAGCACTTTCCCGCTCCTGCGCCAAACGGCACGCAAGCTGTGGCTCTTCCAGCCTTCGTTTTCTTCGCCTTCCCCGTTTTCCCGGATCTGCGCGGTATGGGTATGAATCAGAGCCAGAGACCATGGCCAGGCAACAAAAACAGGACTCCAGAAGCCTGCAATCAAAAGCACCCTGGTCTCAATGCCCCGCGCGGTGACACTCATGGCTGAAATTTCAAGCCGGCGCCGGCGGGCACTGCGGGAACAACGGAGATTTCATCATGGAAGTGTGTGTGCAATTGAAGGTATGCGAGGGGTGTGGCTCTCTTTGGTACCGCGCCCCGCAACAACTCGGTGTCTACTGCAGAACATGTGAACACAAACTCAGGGAGTTTCCCTCCCCTGAATCCCGCAAGCGGCGCGGAAGACCCTGCCGCAAAACCCTTCCCAGGCTTTTCGCCGTTGCCGCCAGTAGCGGAGGTGTGCAATGAGCGCCGCCCTCTCCGCTCCACTCTACTGGCAGGTCGCCGGGGCAATGCAGCGCAACCGCACCCGGCAAACGGCACCCGGCCGCAAGCCGGTCCGCTCCGTCGCGCTGCGGCCTGACGCTCAACCCGCAGCCGAGCTCCAGGAAAGTTACGGCTTCTACCGCAAACATACGGAAAATCTTCTCCGCCGTTATCTTTACGCGTCCATGCAGGTAGGCAGGGCGCCCTCCATCCTCGCCGACCCGGTCGGCCGCGGATGGGTCTCAAGCCGGCCGGTCAAAACCTTCGAGGACGCCGTCATCTTCGTCCTCGACATTGAAAAATGCATTGAAGAGCTCGAGCCCTTCGACCGGCAACTCCTCACCCGCGTCATTCTGCAAGAGTACACACAGGCAGAAGCCGCCGGCATCCTCGGCTGCTGCGTGCGCACCATCAGTTACAAATTCCCACTGGCCGTCGACCGGCTCACGGTAAAACTCCTCCGCGCCGGCATCCTCGTCCTGCCGCTTTGAC
>JAJXXN010000235.1 GCA_021781075.1 Acidobacteriota bacterium
GGGTGCCGGCGCGTATGAAGTTGGCGAAGAATCCGCGTTGATGGAGTCGCTTGAAGGCAAGCGCGGGGTGCCCCGCATTCGTCCGCCGTTCCCTGCCGTGGTGGGTTTGTATGGCGGGCCGACGGTCATCAACAACGCGGAGACGATTGCGACAGTACCGCACGTGATCGCCATGGGTGGCGCGGCCTTTGCTGCTGTTGGCACGGAACGCAACGGCGGCACACGCCTGTTCGGCGTGAGCGGCCATGTGGAACGCCCTGGCATTTACGAGTTGCCGATGGGCTACAACCTGAAAAAGATCATCTACGATGTTGCCGGTGGAGTGCGTGGCGGGCGCAAGTTGAAAGCGGTGGTCCCCGGCGGCTCTTCCACGCCGTGCTTTTTGCCGGAGGAGATCGAAACCCTCGGCATGGATTTTGACCAGGTGGGCAAGGCGGGTTCAATGCTTGGCTCGGGGGGCGTGGTGGTGATTGACGACCAGACCTGCATCGTCGAGTTCGCGCTCAGGACCATCAGTTTCTACCAGCACGAGAGCTGCGGCTGGTGCATCCCCTGCCGCGAGGGCACGGACTGGCTCAAGAAGTCCATCAGCCGCGTGAATGCAGGCTTTGGCGAATCCAAAGACATTGACAACATCAAGTACATTGCCGAGAACATTTTGGGCCGCACCTTTTGCCCGCTTGGCGACGCGGCGGCGATGCCGATTCTTGGCTTCGTCAAAAAATTCCGCAAGGAGTTTGAAGAGCACCTGAACGGGAAACCGTGCCCGTACTCAAAGCACGTTGAAATGGAATTGGTGTAAGGAACAGACATGGCAGACGTAACGATCACAGTCGATGGAAAAAAGATCACGGCGCCTGCGGGTGCGTTGCTGATTGATGTCTGCCGCAAGGCGGGCATTGAGATCCCGGCATTCTGTTATTACCCGGGGCTGAGCCTGCAGGCGGCATGCCGCATGTGTGTTGTGCGGCAGGAGAAGGTTCCAAAGCTCCAGACCGCGTGCACCACCACGGTTGCCGAGGGCCAGGTCTTCTTTACGGAAACGGATGAGATCAAACAGGCGCGCAAGGCGACCCTGCAACTGCTTCTCGGCAACCATCCGTTGGATTGCCCGGTTTGCGATGCGGGTGGCGAGTGCGAGCTGCAGGACATGACCTTCAAGTACGGCGCTGGCGAGAGCCTTTACGCCGAGGCGAAGAACCACCGCGACGAGCAGCAGTGGTCGCCTGCGGTTTTTTACGACCGCCCGCGTTGCATTCTTTGCTATCGCTGCGTGCGCATGTGCGGCGAGGGGATGGATGTATGGGCCCTGGGAGTGCAGAACCGCGGGTCTAGCGCGGTGATTGCGCCCAATGCCGGCAATGAGCTGCATTGCGAAGAGTGCGGCATGTGCATTGACGTGTGCCCGGTGGGCGCGCTGACCAGCGGCAGCTACCGGTACAAGACGCGCCCGTGGGAGATGAACCACGTGGCCACAGTCTGCGCGCATTGCGGGGACGGCTGCAAGGTGACGCTGGGTGTGCGCCAGTCGAGCGAGGGCGCGAAGATCATCCGCGCCGACAACCGCGACAAGAGCGGGATGAACGGGGACTTTTTGTGCGCGAAGGGTCGCTTTGGGTTTGATTTTGTTGACAGCGAGAAGCGGCTGGCCAAGCCGATGATCCGCAATGCGCAAGGCAAACTGGAAACGGCGACCTGGGAGCAGGCGATCCGTGTGGCGGCGGAGAAGCTGAGTGCGGTGAAGTCGGCGTCGGGCGGCGAGGCGATCGGTGTGATCGGCTCGAATTTCGCAACCAATGAGGAAGCCTACCTGCTGCAAAAATTCGCCCGCACCGTGCTTGGCACCAACAATATTGACCATGCGCGCACGGCGGATTATGCACGTTTTGCCAAGGCGCTGGCCGGCAAGCCGGGGCGGTCGGCAGGCATCCAGGATGCGGCATGGGCGCCGGCGATTCTGCTTGTTGGCGGCGACCCGACGGAAGAGCATCCGCTACTGGCCTGGAATCTGCGCACCAACGCGCGCTTGAGCAAGGCAAGGATTTACATTGCCAACACGCAATCGATTCGCCTTGAGCGCCAGGCAAAGGCGACTTTGAAGGTGGATGATTACGCGAAGCTTGGCGAGATGCTTGCGGGAAAAGGCAATGCATTTGCCGAGGCCGTCAAAGGCGAAGAAAAACTCCTCGTCATCCTGAATGGCGACGTGCAGGGAGCAGCGCTCGATGCCCTGCTCAAGTGGGGATTGGACCGCGAAGGGGTGCAATTCGCGCTCCTCGGCGGCGCGGTGAACTCGCGTGGGGCGGCGGACATGGGATTGTTGCCTGATTCCCTGCCCGGCTATGTGCCTGTGAACGAGCCTGGCGCATTTGCCAATGAGTATGCGAATGCGCCGAAGAAGCCCGGCATGGCCTTGCATGAGATGCTCCAGAAGAAGCTGGGCGCATTGATTGTGCAAGGCACTGATCCACTGGGGGAGCTGGGCGTGGATGGCGGCTCACTCAAGGATACGTTTGTCGTGGTGCTCGGCGCGTTTGAGAGCGCGACAACGGCAGTTGCGAATGTTGTGCTGCCGGCATCGACGCTGTATGAAAAGACCGGCACGATAACCAACAACTTTGGCGATGTTCAACTTGCCCAGAAAGCCGCCGATCGCGCCAATGTGAAGCCTGATTTTGAAATCATCGTCCGCCTGGCCGGCGCCATGGGCGTTGATGTGAGGACACTGGTCCCCTTCGGCAAGCATGGGCTGACTGCCGACCTTGGGCAATCACGCGGCGCACAGGCAGGTGAAGCCGACCGCCACGCGGTTTGGCTTGCGGCCAACAACCTTGAGCCGAAGCTGAGCCCGTTTGACCCGATGGCGCTGCTTGATGAGATTGAACGGCTGGTTGCCGGCTACAAGCTTGACCGATTGAATCTTTTCGCGGGCAACCCGGCCAAGGCAGAGCCTGGTTTTGTGCCTGTCAGTGCGCTTGCGGGCAGCGGGACGATTCAGCGCGCTACGGCAGGCCTGTTTACCACGCCTGGATTGAGCCAGTACAGCACGCAACTCGCCGAGCTGGCAGAACATGAATCACCCGCCAAGGCGGTTGCCGCCGACTAAGCGGTTGGGAGAAGAAGTACGTGAGCAATTTATTGATCTTCGTGCTGTGGAGCCTGCTCAAGGTTGCGGTGGTGACCGTCGTGCTGTTGATCGGCGTTGCCTACACCGTGCTGCTTGAGCGCAAGCTCGTTGGCCGCATTCAAAATCGCTGGGGACCCAGCCGCGTGGGTCCTTTCGGACTTTTTCAACCGCTGGTGGACGGAGCCAAGCTCTTCCTGAAGGAAGAGCTGATACCGGACAACGTCTACAAGCCGCTCTATTTGATTGCGCCCGTCATCGCGTTGAGCTGCGCGCTGATCTCAATCTCCGTCGTGCCCTTCGGCTCGCCGGGCATTCATATCTTCAACAGCCCCGCGCTCTTCCAGATAGCCGACGTGAACATCGGCCTGCTGGTGATTCTCGGCATCACCTCGATCGGTGTTTACGGAATCGCACTTGCCGGTTGGTCATCGAACAACAAATATTCGCTTCTTGGCGCATTGCGTTCCTCGGCCCAGCTGATCAGTTACGAGCTGGCCCTGGGGTTGTCACTGGTCGGCGTGATCATCGGTGCGGGCAGCTTGAACCTGCGCGTGATTATTGAGAAGCAGCAGGGCACGCACGGATTCTGGGACTGGAATTTTTTCAGCGGCATGCAGTTTTTTGCCTTCTTCCTGTATTTGATGGCTGCGTATGCAGAAACCAACCGCGCGCCATTTGACTTGCCGGAAGCGGAGAGTGAACTTGTC
>JAJXXN010000223.1 GCA_021781075.1 Acidobacteriota bacterium
GGCTGCTCTCGGCCACGTTGCAGTTGTATGGGCCGGTTGAAAAGTTGTTCTCACTTCCGCCGGAGGCGTTTTCCCCTCCGCCGGAAGTTCATTCCACGGTTTTCCGTTGGAGAATGGAGCCGCGGTTTGGGGAGTTGGGAGTTGATGCGGAGAAGTTTATTGGCTTTTTGAAAATGTGTTTTGCGCAGAAGAGGAAGACGCTTGCGAATAATTTGAAGGCGGCGGGGATTGGGGGCGCGCTGACAATTGAGGCGATGGAATCGGCGGGAGTCGATGCCAGGGCGCGGGCGGAGACGATCCCCATTGAAAAGTTCGCCGGAATTTATCAGGCTTTGCAGCGATGAGATTTACTTTGAAAACAACAAACCCCGGATCCAGCCGACCCGGGGTTTGTTGTTGAATTAATTTAGTGGTGTCCGCCGCCACCGCCATGGAAACCGCCTCCACCACCACCAAATCCGCCGCCGCCGTGGAAGCCACCACCACTACTGTGGGTGCTTCCACCCCCACCGGAGTGGTAGCCACCGTTTGAATTGGAAGTGGCGTGCGGCTGCCTGTTGAACCATCCCCCGCTAGCATGCGATGTGGTGGGGCGGGGAGTGCCATAGCCGCCAGAAGCTACGGAATTTCCTGAGGCAGGATGATAGCCACCGGCGCCGGAATAGGAGCCGCGTGTGGTGCCAGGTGTGGGACCGACCCGCCCGTAAATGGCGCGGGGGGCAATGGATCTGACTGGCGTAACGCTATGGCCGGCAATTGTTACCGCGCCGGAAACAGGGCGAATAATTCGCCCGCCTACGGGGTTACGATTCACGATGACGCGTGGCGGCAAGCCGTTCAAGCGTCGGCCGGGAGGGAGGCCTCCGAAATGGCCACCGGCAAATCCTGGTGCAACGGGGAGCGAGTACCAACCGGGCCAGTATCCAAAGTTTGCACCCCAGAAGCCGCCTGCGAACCAAGGATCGCAGCCGCCGAAGCCCGGCATCCACCCCCAACCGAAGCCGTCATACCAACTCCATAACCCTGCGTTGAAGGGGAGGAATCCCCAACCGTAGCCGGAAACCCAACGGTAGCCAAATTGCGGGTACCACATCCAGGAACCGTAGCCGTAAGGGTCCCAACCAGCGTAGGCAGCCTCATTGGGCGACCAGACAGGGCCTACATCAGGGACGTTATACCAATTGCCATTGGCGTCAAGGTCGTTCCATGCCTGTTCAGAGCCTTTGGATAGGGACTGCGAAGTGGGTGTTTCAGCCGACGCATTCGCGGCAAGTTCGTTGTCGCGATCCTTGTTCCAATCATCCCAGGAGTCGCCGGGGATTTGCTCTGCAATTGTGTACTTGGCGGCATCGTTGGCATCAAGGGCTAGATACTGCCCGGCGTGGAGGTCAACGGAGAGACCACTTGGGCGTTCAATGTGGATTGCGCCGGTGAAGACGGCGATGGAGCCGGGCGCATGGTCAAGGTTGACGCGGAGCGTGCTGTCCTGTGTGGCGGTCAGGAGGGTGTCGCCGAATTTAACACGGAAGCCGGAGCTGTCCTTGGGATGCTTGAGTTCAAAGTATGCAAGGCCGCCGTTGACCTCAATCTCGGTTTCAGTCTGGTCTCCCTGTTCACGGAGCAGATTGAAACTGAGGGAACTATCAGGGGTGAGGCGGAGCATGGAGCCATCGTCCATTTCGACCTCGGCGCGCCCGTCATCGGCGGTGATGATCCGCGTGCCTTCGTAGAGGGTCATGTTGGGTGGGGCCTGGTCGGTGAGCAACTGGGTCCCCTGTAAAATCTGCACACCACCTTCGGCATCGCTCAGGCGCACACCGCGGACGGGTGGATTCTGCTGCTTATCCTGAGGGTTTTGAGGGGCTTGCGGGCTTTGCGGTGGCTGTGCAGCCTGAGGAGCCGACGGAGTTTGAGGCGCCTGGGCATCCTGTGCAAGAAGCATTGTGGCGGTCAACAATGGTATGGCCAGAAGTGAAGAGTAGAGATAGCAGCGCGAGACAGCATGCTTCATAGCACACCTTCTTTCGGGTTTTTCAGCCCTTGGACCAGTGTAAATCCACAGATCCGTCACCCGTTTAGACACACAGCGGGTTTTAAAGTTTCGACCACCAGGGGAGATTTGGGGTGGAGAGCGATAGTCAAGATGATTTTTTTCATCATGTCAATGAACTGCCCCTTATTTTGCTGGCATGGAAGAGCGCCGCCAGGATGTCGGGCGTACTGGGATGGGCTTATCGCCGCTGCCCTGCTTCGGTTTCAGCAGTGTGAAGGTGGCAGATGGCAATGGCTAGGGCGTCGGCGGCGTCGGCCGGCTGGGGCAGCTCTGAAAGGTTGAGAAGGCGCGCGACCATGAACTGAACCTGCTCTTTTTGCGCCAAGCCGTAGCCGACGACACTGGATTTGATTTTCAACGGTGCGTACTCGGCAACGGGAAGGTTGAGTCGGGCGGCGGCGAGGAGGGCTACGCCACGGATTTGGCCGAGTTTGAGCGCCGATTTGGCGTTGACGGAGTAAAAAACCTCTTCAATGGCCACAATATCTGGGCTGGCGGCGGCAAGTTGCGCGGTGAGTTCGTCGAAGATATGGTTGAGACGCGCGGAAAGAGGTTGGTTTTTGGCCAGGCGAATGGCGCCATAGTTGAGGCAGTGAAGCTGTGGTGTGCGCGCGGAGAGGTTGGAGGCGACGAGGCCATAGCCGGTGGTTTCGGTCCCGCAATCGATGCCAAAGACGCGCATGAAGGTAGTTTACAGTTGCCAGTTACTTGGCAGGGTGCGAAATGAAACGGCCCGCCCTGTAGAGGGCAGGCCGCCGGTTAACTGTTGGGATTGGACTAAGGCCATCGCGCTGCCGCGAGTGCCACTGTGCCCGGCGAAAAAATCGCCAGGGCTAGCCGGGGTCTGGGGCGCGATGCCCTAGGCCTCAGTCACCTCACGTAGGAAACAACTCGAACAATCAGATTTCATCAGCTGGATCAACCTCCTTTCCCGTGTAGCCCTAAATTACAAGAGCTTGGGGGCATGGTCAAGGACGAGTTTGATGGAATGAAAAACTACCAGCTATGAAGCCACTCCCCGTCATAACCGATGCGGACCTTGGTCTTGAAAAGTTCGCTGAGCCGGGCTTCTGTGAGTAGCTCAGTGCGTGGGCCGTCAGCAACGATGCGACCATGGCTCATGAGAAGGATGCGGTTGATTTCAGGCGGGATGTCCGAGAGGTGATGCGTGACAAGCAGCAGTCCGGTGCCGGAGTTCATGAGTCGGCTCATGGTTTGCCGGAGTTCGCGCTGGGCGGCGAGGTCGAGCGCGTTGGACGGCTCGTCGAGAAGGAGTTGGCGGGGACGATGGACAAGCGCGCGGGCGATCAAGATGCGGCGTTTTTCACCGGCGGACATTTCGCCGACAAGCTGGGCTGCGAGGTGGGCGGCTTCGATGCGCTCGAGTGCTTCCTGGGCGCGGTCGCGCATCTCCCCAGTGACTTCTGCAAGCAGATTGGGCCAAAGGCTGGATGCGGAGAAGAAGCCGGCGATGACGGCATCCAGTCCTGTGGTGATGGCGGTACGCTCGCCTGGCAGGTCGTTGCCGGTAATGTTGGCCGCAACGACGCCAAAATGTTTTCGGAGCTCGTGCAGGTCCCAGTGAGAGCGGCCGAAGATGCTGGCGTTCATGCCGGGCCGGACGAGCGGATAAAGCTGGCAACTGAAGGTCAGGATGAGCGTGGATTTTCCGCAGCCGTTGGGGCCGAGGATGGCAACGTGCTCGCCAGTGCGGACGGAGAGATTTATGTCGTGGAGGACAATACGGTCGCCGCGGGCGACGTTGACGTTTGC
>JAJXXN010000270.1:0-861 GCA_021781075.1 Acidobacteriota bacterium
GCGGCTTCAATGGCCTTGTTGATGATGCGCTTGGCGATGGGCGGGTTCTGCTCAAGGAACATGCCAAGCCGCTCATTGACGAAGGCCTGCACTGTGCCGGCAATATCGGAGTTGAGCTTGCCCTTGGTCTGGCCTTCAAATTGCGGCTGCGAGAGCTTGACGCTGATGACGGCAACAAGGCCCTCGCGGACATCATCCCCGGAGAGGTTTTCCTTCACGTCCTTGAAGAGGCCGAGTTGCTGGCCGACGGCGTTGACGGTGCGGGTGAGGGCGGTGCGGAAACCGGAGAGGTGCGAGCCGCCGTCAACGGTGTTGATGTTGTTGGCAAAACTGAATACGGTCTCGGAGTAGTTGTCGTTGTACTGGAGGGCCACCTCGATCTCGACGTTGTCGCGGGAGGCCTCCATCATGATGGGCTTTTCGTGGAGGACGGACTTGCCGCGGTTCAGGTGCTTGACGAACTCGGCGATGCCGCCGGCGTATTTGAACTCCGCGCGGCGGGGCTCGCCGGTCTTGGCGTCGGCGGTGCGCTCGTCGGTGAGCGTGATGGTGAGGCCCTTGTTGAGGAAGGCGAGCTCGCGCAGGCGCTGGGCGAGCGTGTCGTAGTTGAACTCGGTGGTGGAGAAGATGGATTTGTCGGGGAGGAAATGGACAAGCGTGCCGCGTTTTTTTGACGCCCCGAGCTTGCGCAGTTCGCTCACCGCGTCGCCACAACTGAAGTCCATCTCCCAGGTAAAGCCGTCGCGCCAGATTTCAACGTTGAACTCCTGCGAGAGTGCGTTGACGCAACTGACACCAACGCCGTGCAGGCCGCCGGAGACCTTGTAGGTGGAGGAATCGAATTTTCCGCCGGCGTGGAGC
>JAJXXN010000270.1:871-3820 GCA_021781075.1 Acidobacteriota bacterium
GAGAACAACCTGCACCGCCGGCATCTTCTCGCCGTTGGGCAGGGTCTTCATGTCGACGGGAATGCCGCGTCCATCATCGACGACGGTGATGGAGTTGTCGACGTGGATGGTGGCGTCGATCTTGGTGGCGAACCCGGCGAGAGCTTCATCGACTGAGTTGTCGACGACCTCATAGACGAGATGGTGCAGGCCCATTTCACCGGTGGAGCCGATATACATCGCAGGGCGAAGACGAACCGCCTCAAGGCCTTCGAGGACCTTGATGTTTTCGCTGGTGTAACTTTTCTCTTCGCCGCCGGGATTGCCGGCCTTGCCTTTGATTTCGTCCTTCGCCATCGTTATCAACCTCTGGGGAACCACCTGGAAGGGGGCGTAATGCGGTCGTGGGGCGGGATGCTCCAGTTGCCTCTAAATGCTTGAGAAAGGTGGTTTTTTGCCCATTTTCTGACTCTATTTTATCATGCGGGAGTTTGTTCGCCGAGCAATGAATAACGTGCTCCGAGCGGCAATTTGTTACACGAGTATTTCCTGCGTTGCCCAGGGAGAGGGATTGATAATTTAATGTATATACAAATATGAAATATTGTCGATTTTCGCAATATGGGAGTATGATTTAATTCTCTGATTGCCCATAGGAGTGCATTGGATGCCCAAGGCCGATCTCAATTTAGTCCTGGCGGGAATTGAATTCCTGATTACGGCCTTCGGGTTGTTGGCATTGGTTCTGCGTGGCTGGCATAAATATTACAAGGCAATGGTTGTTTATCTTGGCTTCCGCTTGGTATGCAGTATCTCCGTGATGCCGATTTTTGAACAAGCGATGCGGCATGCTTCGGGCGGGGATCAGCACAGGATTATGATAATTTTCTGGCTAGTCTACATTGCCTCGTTGGGCTTGGTCTTTGCCATCTATGGCTCAATATTGGATTCCGTCTTTTCTGCCTTGAATAATTCCCCGCTGCGGGGCCGTCTCGGCCTGCTCTGGCTGCTTTCATTGTTTGGGGTCACCCTGTTCACACTCTCAGTCCGAGTGATAGGCAATGCGGATATGGCGACCGCCTTTCAGCGCTACTTCATGCAGTCAGTGAGCATACTGGAATTGGGCATGTTTGCATTCCTGGCCATTGGCAGGCGCGCGCTGCGCATCACGATGAAAGACTTGAGCTTCGGGATCGCGCTGGGGTTTGCGATCATGGCGGTGATCAATCTGCTGCAAACAGGGAACGGGATGCGCATCCTGGTTGGTGGAGTGCGGCTGGAGGCGATCTATCACCTGCTGGGCATTGCCGCGCTGGGCGTTTGGGCCGGGTATGCGATGCAGCCGCTGAAGCGCCGCGAGCCGGTGCTGCTGCCTTTGCGGACGATGCTCAAGCGCTGGAATGAGATTGCCACGGCGATGGGTCACCAGGAGACACATGTTGTGCAACCGCGGCAGGCGGGCTTGCTCAAGGATGTGGAACAGATCGTGGACCGGGCTTTCCAGGAAAATTACAAATAGACGCAACATGACACCGTGATGGGCAAACCACTCCAGACAATCCTGTTGATCGCGGGCCTCACGTGCGCGGTGGGCAGGGCAGAGCACCGTCAGCCGCTTGTGGTGCAGGATGTCAACGCGTCGTTTGTGGATGTGGCGGCGCGGCGCAAGGAATTGGCGACGACGACCAACCCCAGGGTGCTGGCGACGCTGCACACCGTCAAGTCCTGCACCGGGATGCAGGCTCCCATGCCGCCCCCGGACTCGCTGCACATCCCGGGGCATTATTTGAGTGGCAGCCATGGCCCGACGGACCCGCGCGAGTATGAGGCGGCGCAGCCTTTTTACAGAATCCAGGAGATGACGGCGCAGGGCGCGGATAGCTATGTGGCACGGGGCGATGCGCGCGAGGCAGAGTGCGTGCTTGACGCGCTGGATCCTTGGGCTAAGGCGCGCGCGATGACCGGCTACAGCGCGCACGAGGAAAGGCAGTTCTGGTACCACGCGGAATGGACGGTGGCCTCTGTGGCGCTTTCCGTGTCAGTCATACGGCAGGAGCCATCGCTGGACCAGGCGAAACTCAAGCGCGTCATCAACTGGCTGAACCACGCGGCAAGGAAGTTGAAGACCGAAGAGGATTTGCTGGATGCGACGCCAAGCCATCACAACAACCATCATTATTGGCGCGGGTTGGCATACACGGCCGTGGGTGTGATTTCAAAGGACGATTTTCTTTTCCGCAGTGGACTCTCGATTTATGGTGAGGCGATAGACGCGTTGAACCCGGAAGGAGCCTTTCCGGCCGAGATGGCGCGGCATGAACTGGCGATTCACTACCAGGCCTTTGCCCTGGAGCCGCTGGTGATGATCGCGCAACTGGCCTGGCGGCAGGGCTACAACATCTACGCAACCCCGGCGCATGGCGAGACGATCGCCAATGGGATTGATTTTCTGCGCCGCGCGCTTGGTGATCCTTCCATCGTGGCGAAGTATGCGGCAGATAAGCAGGAGTTGATTGATTTGGGCAAGGGAGAGCAGTTGCTTGCCTGGGTGGAGATATGGAACCAGCACGCGGGCAAGGATGCGTGGGGCGATGCGCTGGGCAAACCGTATTTCATTCCGCGGCTGGGCGGGAATATGACGCTTGATTTTGCGGTGGCAAGACAATAGATTGAATTGGCGCAAACGACAGTGGCCGGGAGTCGATGACTCCCGGCCACAATGCGTAAAGCGGGTTTATGCCTCGGCGACGGGCTCGATGGAGGCAAAACGGCCATGGTTGCCGCGGTCGACAAACTTGACGCGGCCAGTCACCTTGGCAAAGAGGGTGTCATCCGAGCCGCGGCCAACATTGGAGCCGGGCTTGATGCGGGTGCCGCGCTGGCGGACGATGATGGAGCCCCCGGTGATGAGCTCACCGGCGAAGGCCTTGACGCCGAGGCGCTGGGCGTTTGAATCGCGGCCGTTTGTTG
>JAJXXN010000183.1 GCA_021781075.1 Acidobacteriota bacterium
TTGTGCCAATGAGAGTTCGTGCATAGGCTCATTCAGCAAATACGCGGCAGTTGGTCGCCGGCTAGCATGTCCACGATTCGTTCGGTCCCCAGCGAGGTGCGCATGGTGACGCGCCCCGGATGGGCACTGGTGACACTGCCAATGATGCGCGCTTCGGCGCCGACCGGGTGACTGCGCAATATTTCCAGCGCGGCCTCGGCCCACTCCGGCGGCACAAAGGCGATGAGCTTGCCCTCGTTGGCCACGTAGAGCGGGTCGAGGCCGAACAATTCACACGCCCCGCGCACGCTGTCGCGCACCGGGATCTCACGCTCGATGAGTTCCATGCCCGTCTTCGAGGTGGCCGCCATCTCATTCAACGCGGAAGAAAGCCCGCCGCGCGTGAGGTCGCGCATGGCATGAATGCCGGGCACGCCCTCGACGAGCGCCCGGCAGAGTTCATGCAATGGCGCCGCATCGCTTTTCAAGTCGCCGTCCAATTCCATCCCCTCGCGCTGCGTCAGGATGGTGATGCCATGGTCGCCCAGCGGGCCGGAGAGGATGATTGCGTCGCCCGGTTCAACGCGTGCCGCCCCCAGTTGAACACGGTGCGGGAGCACACCGATGCCGGTGGTGTTGATGAAAATCTGGTCGCCACTGCCGCGCTCCACCACCTTGGTGTCGCCGGTGACGATCTCAACGTTGGCCCTTCTGGCCGCCGCGGCCATCGCATCCACCACCGCCTTGAGCGTGGAAAAGGGAAGCCCCTCCTCGAGGATGAAGGCGGCGCTCAGGTATTTTGGGATCGCGCCGCCGACAGCGAGGTCGTTGACCGTTCCATACACGGCCAACTCGCCGATGTTGCCGCCGGGAAAGAAGAGCGGCTTGACGACGAAGGAATCGGTGGAGATGGCGATGCGCCCGGCCTCCACGGGCAGTATCGCCTGGTCGTCCTGCGCGGCGAGGGCGGGGCAGTTGAAGGCGGGCATGAAAATATCGCGCATCAGCTCGGCGGAGAGCCGGCCGCCGGAGCCATGGCCGAGGACCACATGCTCGTGCGCGCCCAGCGGCAGCGGGCAGGCGAGTGGGGGCGCTGTTTGCGGGGCGCTCATGCCCGGCCCCCGACGTTTGCCACTTCGTCAGCCGCCGGGCGGCGGTAGCGATAGTACGCCGAGCAAGGCCCTTCGCTTGAAACCATCGGCGCGCCGAGGGGATTTTCCGGCGTGCAGCGTGTGCCAAAGGCGGGGCATTGGTTCGGCTTGATGCGCCCCCGCATCACCAGCGCGCTCATACACTCGGCCGGCTCCTCGGCGGTGATGTTGCCCAGGTCGAATTTTTTCTCCGCGTCGAACTCGGCCCATCCGGGGCGGATGCCGAGGCCGCTCTTCGGCAACATTCCCAGCCCGCGCCATTTGCGGTCGCATACCTCGAGCACCTCGGCCACAATCTTCTGCGCGTGTGCGTTGCCATCGGCGCGGATGCTGCGGCTGTACTGGTTTTCAACCTCGGTGCGGCCCTCCTCAAGCTGCGCGGCGAGCATCACGATTGCCTCCAGCAGGTCCACCGGCTCAAAGCCGCCGGCCACAATCGGGACCTTGTACTCCCGCGCGAACGCGTGGTACTCATCCAGCCCGGTGATGGTGCAAACGTGGCCTGGCGCAATCAACCCCTGCACGCGGTTGTCCGGCGAATCAAAGATGGCGCGCAGTGCCGGCGGCACCAGGACGTGCGAGGCAAGCAGCGAGAAGTTTTTCACGCCCTGCCGCCGCGCCTGCCACACCACCATGGCATTGGGCGGCGCCGTCGTCTCAAAGCCCACGCCGAAAAAGACCACTTCCTTCAACGGGTTTTCGCGCGCAATCTTCAGGCACTCCAGCGGCGAGTAAACCATGCGCACGTCGCCGCCCTGCGCCTTGACGCGCAGCAGGTCCGTCTCCGAGCCCGGCACGCGCATCATGTCGCCGTAGGAGACCAGGATCACGTCCTTGCGGCGGGCCAGCGCAATCGCCTTGTCGATGATTTCCAGTGGCGTGACGCAGACCGGGCAGCCGGGGCCGTGGATCATCTCCATACCGCCGGGCAGCAGGTCGTCAATCCCATAACGTACCAGGGAATGCGTCTGCCCGCCGCAGACCTCCATCAGCACCCAGGGGCGGGTGACAATTTTATTGAGCCGCTCCACCAGGGCACGCGCCAGCTTCTCATCGCGGTATTCATCGACGTACCTCATAGCTCACCCCTGGAAGGGGCATTCCCCGTCCTGTCGGCAAAGTTCGCCAGCCGTGGCGCAGTCGAATCCTCATATAGTTTGGGGCTGAAGCTTTCCGGGGCGGCCTCGCCAAGCTCTTCCTCCAGCAAGCCGACCTGCTGCATGTACTCAAAGGTTGTGCGTGCCTCTTCCTCGTCCACCTTGCTGATGGCAAAGCCCACGTGGACAAGCACGTAATCCCCGACCTCGGCCTCGGGCAAAAAATCCAGCGAGGCCTGGCGGGTGATTCCGCCAAAGGCAACCTTGCCGACCAGTGTTCCGTCGGCATCCACCTTTTCAATCAATCTCCCGGGTATTGCCAGGCACATCGGTGACCTCCGTTCAAAAGGGGAAGACGATACCTACGCGATGAGTTTAGATTTTCCAGACGGGAACAATTGTGACGCAAGTCACTCCAATTTGCCGGTGTTTGTGACGCCATCAACAACCTAAGTCAATTGAAATCAGAGAAATTTTACTCCAAAGCATTCATTGACATAGGATGGTAATTCAACAACCTGCCCCATGGATACAAAACTTCTAGCCGCGCTTCTCGCCTGTCTGCTGCTCGGGATGCGGCATGGCTTTGATTACGACCATCTGGCCGCCATCACCGACATCACCGCCGTCCAGCGCAATTGGCGGGGCGGGATGCGCCTGGGTGTGACCTATGCCATCGGCCATGCATTCACTGTGGTGGCACTTGGCGTCATGGTACTGATGCTGCACCTCGGCTTGCCGGAGCGGCTTGACCACTGGACGGAAAAGCTCATCGGCCTGACCTTGATCTTGCTGGGACTCGGTGTGGCCGTGGGGCTGCTGCGCCGCCGTCCCCACAAACACGCCCATGCCCACGCCGGCAACACCGTGCACACCCACCTGCACGCCCATGAGCTGCCCGCCGCAAGTGAGCACACCCACCATCACACGCATGTGGAGAGCCGCATTGCGGCCGCCATCAACCTGCTGCTGTGGTTTGGATGGTGGGTGCGCCGCTTCTTTGACCCGCAGCTCGCCGCGCCCCGGCAGTTCCGCTGGAACTACTCTGGAAAATCCGTTTTCCTCATCGGCGTGATCCATGGCATCGGCGCCGAGACCCCCAGCCAGTTGGCGCTCTTCTTCATTGCCGCAAACCTTGGTGGAACGGCAAATGGGCTCATGGGGCTGGTCGGCTTTGCGTTTGGCCTTGTCGCCATGAACACCCTCATGACCGCAACCCTCGGCGGGGCCTTTGGCGCCAGCGGAAAACAGCCTTGGCTTTACAAAACCATCGGCTGGGCCGGGGCTGTGTACAGCCTTGGCATCGGCGTGGTCTTCCTCTTCGGGCTCACGGGGATTTTGCCGCCGCTGGGCAATTGAAATTTATTCCCAATATTTTTCATTCTTGCGGGGGCATGTTGCGACCATGCGCCCCCTCTGGAAAGTTGAAGACAAACATATTTTGACGGGCAGATGAATCTTCATTGAATCCGGCGCTTTTCCACAGTGGATTCATTGGCGCGTAATATTGCGTTTCTACTCTACGCCTTGAGTGATGGCGGATTTCATAAGACATCCCGAGGCAATGATCACCTGCCGGGGCGGGC
>JAJXXN010000177.1 GCA_021781075.1 Acidobacteriota bacterium
CCCACTACGGACTGCTCAGCTTTCTTCATGAAGCGCGCACCGACCTGCTGGTGCTCTTTGCGCTGATTGTCATCCTGGCCGAGTCAGGCATCCGTTGGGGACGACGCGATTAACTGCAAGTAACTCCCTTACCGGCGAACTGGCAACGGAATGTGGCCCTACTGCCGCTGCGCCCAGGCCAAACCATCCGGCTCGCCGCCCACGTCTATTCTTGCCATCACAGAAAATGTTTTCAAATCAATCACAGCCACATAATTGTCCGGCGTGCAGGCCACAAATGCCCGGGCTCCGCCGGGCTCCATCAAAATGCCGGCCGCGCCATGGCCGATTGCGATGCGCTTGAACTCCTTGCGCGTGGCCGCATCGTAAATCAACAGGTCGCCGCTGCGCAGGCTCGAAATCAGTACCAGTTTGCCATCGAGGGAAAATTTCAGACGGTTGGCGCCAACGATTTTGGCGTCGATGGTCTCCACCACCCTCCGCGTGGCCAGGTCAATGACCGAAAGCGTCCCATCCTCCGCATTGGCGGTCCAAAGCTCTTTGCCGTCGGGAGAAAGATCAAAGCCTTCGTCACCGTTGCCGACCGGAATCACCGTCTGCTTCCAGGTCGTGCTTTGGGTCGGCCGTTGCGGGCCTTGCGGCTGGCCGGGCGGCGGTCCCATCGGCGGCAGCGCAACCTCTTCGAGCAAACTGACCGTCGCCGAGTTGACATTGGTGGTGAATATTTGTTTGCCGCCGGGCATGACATACAACATGTGCGTGCGATCCTGGCCCGTTCCCATCACCCAGTCGATTTTTCCCGTCGCAGGATCATAACGCGCCACCACTTTTGCGCCTTCGGCGGTGAACCAAAGTTTCCCACCCTCCCAGAAGAGCCCGTGCGGGCCGTTGAGCGCGCCGGTATCAATTTCCGGTAGCGCCTTGCGCGCCACCAGATCCAGGACTGAGATTGCGTGAAAGCGCCCGCCGCCATAAATGGAAACGTAGGCGGTGTTGCCATCCGGTGAAGCGA
Source organism: Acidobacteriota bacterium (assembly GCA_021781075.1). Lineage (GTDB taxonomy): Bacteria > Acidobacteriota > Terriglobia > Terriglobales > Acidobacteriaceae > CAIMNN01. The sequence continues at coordinate 1,013 of JAJXXN010000177.1, forward strand.
CCACTTCATGCGGATCCTCGCCCACGGGCAATTTGAAAATCACCCGCAGCGTGGTCGGTTCCACGACGGCCAGAGTATGGTCGTGCTTTGAGAGCGCAAGAAGCGTGGCCTTGCCGGCTGGTTGCGCAGTGATGCTGGTTTGCAAAAATGCAATCCATATCAAATGCATCCAAATAAAATGATTGGCGCCCTTGCTCATAAAAACCTCTTGGAATGCTCGGATTCGTGCACTGCAGGTCTGTTGCAATGCTCTCATAATCTGGTTGGCCAAAGAAAAATCCAGATGAAGAATACCCGGAACAAACTGATTCATCAAATCCGTGTGATAGTTATCACTTGATGTTGCGTCATTTCGCATTATGATTCTTGTGTTCTGCGACAGCGGGCCCTCCCCATCCTGATGCCGTGCCATGCAGCGATGCGGTCACGTCAAATTGTGCGGCCGACACAAGAGGGAGAGCGTAATGCAATCATCGCGATTCAAACTGCGCATCATGCCTGGGCTGGCATTTCTTCTCGCCGTATCATTTGGCCATGCGCAGCCCGCAACGGAATGCCTTGCCTGCCATTCCGACGCAACGCTGCAGGATGCCTCGGGAAAAAGCATCAGCGTGGATGACAAAAAATTCCATGCAAGCATCCACAGCGGCATGAACTGCGTCGATTGCCATGCCTCGATCAAGTCCTACCCGCATCCCGACAAGGTTGAAAAAGTGAAGTGCGAAAGCTGCCATGCCGATGAGTCATCGCAACTGGCAACCAGCATTCACTCCTCTTCAAAGGACCACCCCTGCACCAGTTGCCACGGAAATGCGCATGAAATCTTCCCCAAGTCCGACCCGCGCTCGGCGGTCTATGCCCTCAACATTCCCAAGACCTGCGGGCAATGCCACGGCAACGGGGGGATGGCGGAGAAACATGGACTGCAAAGCGTGGCCCCGCGTTATGTCGATTCCATACATGGGTATGCGTTAAGCAAGGAAGGGCTCCTGGTTGCCGCAAGTTGCTCGAGCTGCCACGGCTCGCACCACATTCTGAGCCACAAGGACCCCAATAGCCCGACGTCGAAGACGAATATCCCGCAGACCTGCGGCAAATGCCACGCTGGCACCGAGGCCGCTTACATGAGCGGCGTCCACGGCAAGGCAATCGCGAAGGGTGATTTCAACGCGCCCGTTTGCTCTGATTGCCACACCGCGCACGACATTCAAGAGCCGACGGCATCGGCCTTCCGCAGCCGGTCGACGCCGATTTGCGGCAGTTGCCACAAGGACAAATTCTCCACCTACCGGGACACCTTCCACTCGCAGCTTGGCTCGCTGGGTGGCTATGTGGAGACGGCGCGCTGCTGGGATTGCCATGGCGCCCATGACGTGTTGCCCACCAGTGACCCGCGCTCGCCCGTGGCTCCCAACAACCTGATTGCCACCTGCGGCAAGTGCCATGCGGGGGCAAATGCCAGCTTTGTGAAGTACCAACCCCATGCCAACGCGCACGACCGCAAGTTGAGCCCTGTGCTTTATTACATTCGCCTGTTCATGAACCTCCTGCTGATCAGCGTGCTCACCTTCTTCATCATCCACACAATCCTCTGGCTGCTGCGGTCAAACTTCCAGAAGATCATTGACAGCCAAAACGGGGGGGACAAACATGAGTAATCAGGCGATAAACCCGGCTCCGCAACCATCAGGGACCGCCGCGCAAACCAGTGCGCCAGCCAATGAGCCGAGATATTTCCGGCGCTTCACCACCGGCCAGATGTGGATGCATGTGATCCTGTTCTCCACCTTCCTGGGCCTGGCCACGACCGGCTTGCCACTACGCTTCAGTGAAAGTCCCTGGGCGCGCCTGATGGCCGGTGCGGTCGGCGGATTCAGCGCGATCCTGGCATTCCACAAATTCTGCGCCTTGGTGATGACTGTCACCTTCGTTGTTCACGTTTTTGAAATTCTCAAGCGTGGTATCCTCCGCCGAGACAAAAGCGTCTTCTGGGGATCAACATCCATGGTGGCCAACTGGAAGGATGCCAAGGACCTGTTCATGCATATGCGCTGGTTCATCGGGCTTGGGAAAAAGCCGGAGTTCGAGCGCTATGCCTATTGGGAAAAATTTGATTACTGGGCGGTTTTCTGGGGCATGGTCGTCATCGGTTTCTCAGGGTACGCCATGTGGTTCGCGCCCCTCTTCGCGCACTTTCTGCCCGGCTGGGCCCTGAACGCGGCCCTGGTCATCCACAGCGAAGAGGGCTTGCTCGCCATCCTCTTCATCTTCATGATCCACTTCGTCAACACGCACCTGAGGCCGGGAAGCTTCCCCATGGACATGGTGATCTTCACCGGCGTCGAGAGCGAGCACGAGTTCAAGGTCAAGCGCGCGCTGGAGTACGAGCGCATGGCCAAGGAAGGCAAACTGGAGTCCCGTTTGGCCCCGGCCCCGACTAAAATCGGCATCAACCTGGGCCGCGTCGTCGGCTTCACCGCCATAGCCATCGGCCTCACCCTGCTGGGCTTGACCATCAGCGCATATTTTTACTGAGCAGCGCCACTACAAAAGGCCGGGGCCGGCGGCTCCGGTCTTTTTCCTTTTTGCGCGCCACGGTGCGATACTGCGTCCGCCCGCCCGTGACTCTTATCACTTCGCATCCTGCATCACGCGGCCTATCATAAAACAAGACAGCCTTTCTGGTAGAGGCTGCGAAAGTGGGACAAGATGAACCTGGGATTTGTTGAAAGCAAGACCTATGACGAAATCGCAATTGGCGATACGGCGACCACCGAGCATGTATTTACAGAAGACGA
>JAJXXN010000278.1 GCA_021781075.1 Acidobacteriota bacterium
GAGATAGAGCTCGCCGAGCAGGACTGCGTCTTTGAGCTTGCGGCCCGAGGCTTCGCGCGGATGCAACTGGCCGAACCAGCCGACCGTCGTGCCTTCCGCCACGACGCGCGCAGAGCGGTAGGGATGCAGCCACGGCGGCGTGATTCCCGCCTCGGGGGGGAAGCTGTCAAAGTAAAGCGACTTCACCTGGAAGCGCGACAGCAGTTGCTCCACGATTCCCTTGAGGTCATAAAAATCCGCGGTGCGTGTGGCATGAAGCGCACCCTGTTGCGGCAAGGCGCCGGCAAGCCCAATTGATAGCGCGGGACGCTCCTCCACCTTGTCGGTTGAGCCGGAAAAAACCGTTCCTGTCTCAAAAAGCCGCACATCCGCCGCATCGCGGTTGATGTTGTTGGCCATCATCGTCAACATGCCGGGAATGAGCGATGGCCGCATGACGCCGGCCTCTTCGCTCAGCGGATTGCCCACAGGCACAATCTGCCCCGGTTGCGGCGCGGTAGTTTCCCCATCGGCCTGTGCGCAGAAGGTGCTGGAGATTGCCTCATTCAATCCGGACGCCAGCAGCGTGGAGCGAACTGACACCTCGTGCGCCACCCACGGCAAGGCGCGAACCCCGGCGCCAAATGCGGGCAGTGTGTTGGCGAAGCCGTTGTACCCGTAGACGCGCGCCACCTCCTCCACAAGGTCAATCTCGCGCTCCAGGTCCAGGCGCCAGCTTGGCAACTCAACCTGCCATCCATTCCGCACGGTCGCCGTCAGCCGACATCCCAATGAGGTCAAATAACGCTCAACCTCTCCCGCACCTATCCCCGCGGGGTCGGTCGTCGCTCCAAGTATGCGGTGCACCTCGCCAAGCGCAAGCGACACCGGCGCGCGCTCCGCGGTGCGCGCCGCAAGGGCGGCGGATTGCACGTCCACAAGCTCCCCTTCAATCGAGCCTCCGTGCGCAAGGATCATCTGGCAGACAATCGCCGAGGCCAGCGGCGCGGAGTTGAAATCCGCCCCGCGCTCAAAGCGGTGCGAGGCATCGGTGTGCAACCCATGCCTCCGAGCGGTGCGGCGGACGGCGGTCTGCTCGAACCACGCCGCCTCAACAAGGATGTTTTTTGTTGCTGGGGTGATCATCGTATCCCAGCCGCCCATCACGCCGGCCAGCGCAACCGGCTTCTTGTGGTCGGCGACGACGAGGTCGTCTTCGTCGAGCACGCGCTCAATGCCGTCCAGGGTCTTCAGCCTCTCGCCCTTCTTGGCACGGCGAACGATGATGCCGCCCTCCAGCTTGTCCAAATCAAATGCATGCGTCGGATGGCCCATCGCCAGCCAAGCATAATTGGATGCATCCACGGCATTGGAAATCTTTTTCTGTTCGAGCAGGTCGAAGAGCCTGGCGGCCTCGCCCGTGGTTTCGCCAATTTTCACACCACGCAGCACGCGCGCCGTGAAGCGCCCGCAGGCATCCTCGGCTTCAATCTTCACCGGGAACTGCTGCTTTGCCGCGGTTGCCTGGGGCAAATCCACATGGATCGGCGCAAGTTTCAGTCCATAAATCGTCGCCGCCTCGCGCGCCACCCCGTAGTGGTTCATCGCGTCCACGCGGTTGGTGGTGATGTCCATCTCAAAGAGCGAGCCATTGCCCGTGCCGAGGTCAAAAATTCCCTCGACGGCAATTCCACGCAGCGTCAAATCCTCCGCCAGTTGGGCATCAGTAACCGAAAGCTCCGGCAAATACATTCGCAACCATTTGGTTAAAATCTTCACTTCGATTTCCTTTTCAGCAAGACCGCTCGTTGCATTGATACCTTGCCCGCCAACCCGGGGCCCTCAAGCAAACTGGTTCAAAAATTTCATCTCGCCTGAATAAAACTGCCCAATCTCGCTCACGCCGTACTTCATCATCGCAATGCGTTCCACGCCCATTCCAAACGCAAACCCTGAAATTTTCCTTGAGTCGTAGGCCGGTTGCTTCTCCGCCGCAAAGGCAAAGACCGCCGGGTCAACCATGCCGCAGCCCAGCAGCTCAATCCACCCCGAGTGCTTGCATTTGCGGCAGCCCTTGCCGCCGCAGAAGATGCAACTGATCTGCACATCGGCGCTCGGCTCAGTGAAAGGAAAAAACGACGGGAAGAAGCGGGTCTTGACCGCGGAGCCAAAGAGGGCCTTCATCGCATGGTCCAGTGTCCCCTTCAAATCGCTGAAGGTGACGTTCGTGTCCACGCACAAGCCCTCCACCTGGTGGAAGATCGGGGAGTGCGTGGCATCGGCCGCGTCGTTCCTGTGCACCTTGCCGGGGATCACAATCCGCACCGGCGGCGCATGTTGCTCCATCGTCCGCATCTGCACCGGCGACGTGTGCGTCCTCAAAAGCAGGCGGTCGCGCAACGGGCGCCGCTCCTGGTTTGCAATCACCAGCGTGTCCTGCGTATCGCGCGCCGGATGGCCCGGTGGAAAATTCATGCTCTCGAAGTTGTAAAAATCCGTCTCCACCTCGGGCCCCACGCCCACTGAATAGCCAAGCGCCTGAAAAACGCCGACGATTTCGTTGAGCGTCTTGATGATTGGGTGCTCGGCGCCCATCAATCTCCGCGTCCCCGGCAGCGTGATGTCGATCGCCTCCGCGGCCAGCGAGGCATTGCTTGGCCCCGCGCCCAGTGCCGCGTCCAGCAGGCCCTCAACCGCCGTCTTCAGCGCGTTGAATCGCTGCCCCAGCAGCTTCTTTGCCTCAGCCGGTGCGGACTTCAACCAAAGCGACGAAATCTCGTTCAAGCGCCCCTGCTTGCGCCCCAGCCATTCAAGCCGGAAGGCCTCAACAGCCCCGGGCGTTGCAAGCGCCGCGGCTTCGGAGCGCGCCTCCGCTTCCAACGCGGCAAAGGCCGCATCCAGCGAAGCTGCGGAAAAATCCTTCAATTGTGGTATGCGTTCGGTCGTCATGCTGTATTCATTCAGGATAAATCAGCCAGTGAGTAAAACTCCATCCTTATGCGCTGCGCACGGGATATATTCTGGCGATGAGGAGTGCCGCCATGAAGTCCCACACCGAGTACCTGGTCTTTGAAACGCGCGAGCGCAAGCAGATGGTCCACATCACAGACACCATCGAGCGCATCGTGCAAAAAAGCGGCATCCGCGACGGCCTTTGTTTTGTCTCGCCCATGCACATCACCGCTGCCGTCTACGTCAACGACCTCGAGGAAGGGCTCATCGGGGACATCGCCGAGTGGCTTGAAAACCTTGCACCCTTCAAGCCCAACTACCGCCATCATCGCACCGGCGAAGACAACGGCGACGCCCATCTCAAATCCCTCCTGCTGCACCACGAAACCACACTGCCCGTGACCAACGGTCGCCTCGATCTCGGCACCTGGCAGCGCGTCTTCTACGCGGAGTTTGACGGCCAACGCAAAAAACGCGTCATTGTGAAGGTGCTGGGCGTGGAATAATTTTTTCCGCCTGCCGTGTTGCGCAACCCATTCCTTGCGGTGCCCGATTCTCAAGATGCATTTGTCTGCCCCGCAATGAAACAATATCGGCATCGTCCCAACCTTGCAATTTTCAAGGAAAGAAGCAGGTGCTCTGTATGGACCGGGCCAATGGGCGGGTTGCATCGCCGCGCGGTAATCTTCGTCATTGCGTTTTCATTCTTGTGGTTCTGCTTTCAATGCTTATGCCGGCCGTCAGCGCACAGGATGCAGGCCCTGGCACATGGAATGGGGTGCTGCGTGATTCCGCCGGCCAACCCATTGA
>JAJXXN010000156.1 GCA_021781075.1 Acidobacteriota bacterium
TTCCGATCTGCGGCGCGGAAGAGCTCGTCAAAGCTTTCGCTGAGTGATTTATCCCTGGCCACGGCTTGTTCGATTGCCTTCTCCGCTGCGGCGCGTTGATAGCCAAGGTTTGTGAGCGCGGAGAGGACATCCTCAACGGCGGCGCCAAGAATTTTGGCGGCAACGGGCGCGGTGGCGAAGTCCTCAAGCTTGTCCTTGAGTTCAACGACCAGCCGCTCGGCGAGTTTTTTGCCGACACCGGGGATGCGCGTGAGCTGGGCGTGGTCCTGGGATTTGATGGCGGCGACGACGCGCTGTGGTTCGAGCCCGCTGAGCAGTGTGATCGCGAGCTTGGGGCCGACACCGCTGACGGTGATGAGCCGCTCGAACAAACGCTTTTCATCGCGTTCAAGAAAACCAAAGAGCGCGATCTGGTCTTCGCGGACCTGGGTGTGGATGTGGAGCGATGCCTGGGCGCCGACTGCGGGAAGCGCGGTGAAGGTGGGCACGGAGATCACAACGTCATAGCCGACGCCGGCGGCCTCGACGATGACCTGGCCGGGCTGCTTGTGAAGGACGGTTCCGCGCAAATGGGCAATCATAATTTGATTTTCAAGGGCGGCGGGTGGCTGCCGCAAGTTCTGTTATAGCGTACCGCAATCACGCCGAATGCACCGCAAGCCGCGGGACGCGCGCACTGATGCGGGTGAGAATCTCCCAGGGGATGGTGCCGTCCGCGTGGGCGTGGTCGGTGGCGGTGATTTCGTCGTCGCCCTGGGGGCCGATGAGGATGACTTCGTCGCCGACTCCGACATCTGGGATCTCGGTGACGTCAATTGTCGTCAGGTCCATGCTGATGCGGCCGACGATGGGCGCGCGTTGGCCGCGGATGAGCAGCGAAAAGCGGTTGCCGAGCGAGCGGCTGAGGCCGTCGGCGTAACCGACGGGAAGAAGGGCGATGCTCATCGGCTCGGTGGCAACAAAGGTCCCGTTGTAGCCAACGACGGCGCCGGCGGGGATTTGGCGAATTGACGCGATGCGCGTTTGCCACCTGAGCACGGGAGCGAGTTGCTGGCGCGCGGTGCTGAGTGAATGCGGCACTTCGGTTGGCGCTGGGTTGAAGTGCGGCGTGATGCCATAGAGCGAGAGGCCGGGGCGCAGTGCGGCGCGCATCTTGTGCTTTTCGGCAAGCTGTCGGAGAACCGGTGCAATTCCTGTGATGAGGGAAGCAGAGCTGCCTAGATGAAGAACTTCCGGCTTCAAGCCTGCGTCGGCAATCGCGCCGAGCATTGCATCAAGCAATTCAAATTGCGCGCTGGTCGCGGTGGAGTAGACGTCGTCGGCGGCGTAGAGGTGGGTCATGACGCCCTCAACGCGCAGCGCCGGGGCGGCAAAAAGCGCGCGGAGAAAATGAGCGAGTTCGGCCGGTGCGACGCCCTGGCGGCTCATGCCGGTGTCGAGCTCGATGTGAACCGGGACTGAAGCGGCGTGGCGATTCTGCGCACGGGCGGCTTCGTCGAGAATTTTCAACTGCCATGCATCCCAGAGAACCGGTGTCAAATTGCGATCGAGCGCGGCTTCAGCCTGCCCTTCAAAGAGCCCGCCAAGCACCAGAATCCGCGCTGCGGGCGCAAGGGCGCGGACGGCGAGAGCTTCCTCGATGGTGGCAACGGCGAAAACCTCCGCACCCGCGTGAAGAAGAGCAGGCACACAGATCTCGACGCCGTGGCCATAGGCATCCGCCTTGAGGACGGCAATAAGCCCCGCCTGGGGCGCTGCAAGCGAGGAAAGCAGGCGGTAGTTTGAGTCCAGCGCGGCGGTGTTGATGAGCGCGCGTGTGGTGCGGGTTGGATGCGGCGGGTGCACAGACCAGTGTAAACCGCGTAGAGCGGAAAATCATTCGCGCTCAACCAACGCGAAGGCGACGATGGTTTCTTGCGGCGACTCGCTGCCGATTTCCTTGTTGAGCGCGGCTTCGAGCCCGTGGGGAACAATGAGCTCACTTGCGCTGATTTCATCTTCGCTTGCGGTGGTGAAGCACAGCTCGCAGTGGGCGAATGCGGGGGCATCTGTGGCGGCTCCGCCATACTCCGCGGCGTCCACGCGCACCGGCGGACCAAAGATGCGGCAGGTGAATGGCCGCCAGGCGTAGAGATCGCAGAGGCCGGTGGCGGGGTTGAGCGCCGGGCAGGGTGTGTCGTTGGCGAAGTCGTCGAACGCGGCCAAGTCTGCCTGGCCGCTGCCCAGGATGCCAGTATGCTTGTCACCGGGGAAATTCTCCGCATGATCTGCCAGCCATTGTTCTGCGCGGGCTTCGAGCGTTGCGGCCAGGGCGGGGTTCGATGCACGCAACTCCTTCATCCCGCTGCGTAGACGTGCCGCATCCAGCGCATTGATGCGGAATGCGCCATGGCAACACTGGGTGCAGCCGGGATGGCAAACGAGATGCGGCCCGGCGAGTTCGGCCGAGCGGGCGAAGTTCTGGTCGAGGATGCGGAGTAGCTCGGCGTCGCGGGGTGAGTTGTAGCCCATGGAGTTCAGACGATCGCCTGGTCCCACTGTTCAAGGTTCTGCTTGAACTGGCTCATGAATTTGCCGCTGTCGGCGCCGTCGATGATGCGGTGGTCGAAGCCAAGGCAGAAGTGCTGGATGGAGCGGATGGCGATGGCGTCGTGGCCTTCGGCGTCAGTGACAACGACCGGCTCCTTCTTGAGTGCGCCGATGGCGAGGATGGCCGACTCAGGCTGGTTGATGATGGGAGTGCCGAACTGGTCGCCGAAGATGCCGGAGTTGGTAAGTGTGAAGGTGGAGCCGCTGGCCTCGTCGGGCTTGAGCTTCTTGGTTCGCGCGCGCTCGGCGAGGTCGGCGATGGAGCGCGCGAGGGAGATGAAGTCGAGGGCCTCGGCGGCGCGGACGACGGGGACGATGAGGCCCCAATCGAGGGCGACGGCGATGCCGAGGTTCACGTTGGCGTGGTAGTGAATGTCGTTGCCGACGAGCGAAGAGTTGACGACCGGGAAACGGCGTAGCGCGTCAATGGCCGCGGTGGCGATGAAGGGCATGAAGGTGAGGCGCAGGCCGTATTTTTCCTCGCAGAGTTTTTTGACGCGGGCGCGGGCATGGACGATGCGCGTCATGTCGATTTTGAAGACGGTGTGGACGTGCGGGCTAGTGGCCATGCTCTCGACCATGCGCTGCGCGATGATGGCTCGCATCTTGCTCATGGGCGCGACGGTGCCGGGGAGAGTGGAGAATGGGGCCAGAGGCTCCGGTTTATTTGGCGCGGCATGGCGGGCGGGCACGGCATGGCGCGCGGCGGGGTTGGCGATGTAGGCGAGAATGTCCTCCTTGCCAACGCGGCCGCCGAGACCCGAGCCGGTAACGTAGCGCAGGTCGATGTTGTTCTCGCGGGCGATGCGGCGGACGAGCGGCGAGGAACGAGGCTCTTCCGCGGCCGGGGCGGAAGACGGCGCAGAGTACGCAATCGACGGCGGAGCCGGTGAAGGTGCGGGCTTTGGCGCCGGGGCTTGGGTTTGGACGGGCTTTTCCGCGATGGGGGCGGGTTTTTGTGTTTCAGCGGCCTGCGGCTTTGGCTCCGCAGTGGAGACTTCGCCACCGATGACAGCAACGACGGTGTTGACCTGCACGGTGACGCCGGCCCCGGTGCGAATTTCTGACAGTATGCCCGCAACGGGCGCGGGGATTTCTGCATCGACCTTGTCGGTGGAGATTTCGAAGAGCGGCTCGTCCTTTTCAACTTTATCGCCGACATTCTTGAGCCAGCGGGTGATGGTGCCTTCAAAGATGGATTCGCCCATCTGGGGCATGACGACTTCGGTGGACATGGTTCAAGACCTCATGGAGCACTGCGATTCAGGCGCGATGCATCAGAAAGGATTATAAATTGAGCGCGTGTACACGTTCAGCGGGAGAAGCAGCAGTCAAAAGGCGAAGGGATGGTGGAGGCAGGGAGGGGGCTCAGGCTTTGTTTGTATCTCAAACTGCACTTCAATCAGATGCTTAGAACAAATGCATGAAATCAGAATCTTCCTGAAGTCCTTTCATGCGGACATGGGGCACACGGCAGTAAATAGCGAATAGAGATATGTCAGTATGAGCTGGGAATATCAGCCAGTGTTGAGTGAGCAAAAAACAACTGCGGATTCTTCGACTCACTTTCGCTCGCTCAGAAAGACACTCATTATTCACTGCTCAAAATGACAAGCGGTTTTGCGGCTGCGACTTAATGTACGGGCTGAAGCCCATACCTTGCCATTGCCACTTTGATAATCATTGCTTCAGGTCCACAATCGTCGCGCCTTGGCCGCCTTCGTTTTGCGGGGCTTCGGTGATGGTGGCTACATGGGGGTGGGATTTGAGGAAGTCGCGCATGGCGCGGCGGAGGATGCCTGCGCCGTGGCCGTGGATGACGCGGACCTTGGGCAGGCCGGCCATGAAGGCGTGGTCGAGGTATTTTTCGAGTTCGTCGGTAGCCTCGTCGACGGTGCGGCCGATGAGGTTGATTTCCATGCGGAGTCCGTCGGTGTTGGCGCCAGAGACGGAGACGGTGACATTTTTTTGACGGTTGGCGGCAGCAGCGGGGTTGGATCGGGCGGCGGGCGCGGCGGAGTCGGTGGCCGAGCGCGTGACCTCGGCGATTTCGTCGCGTTTGACGCGCATTTTGATGGGGCCGAGGGCGAGCTCGAAGAGGTCTTTTTCAACTTCGCGGGTGATGCGGCCGATTTTGTTGAGGTTTTTGAGGCGAACCTCATCGCCGACGGCGACGTGGCGGAGGATGTGGGGCTGGGCGTTGGGGTCGCCAGCATCGGCGCCGGTGCGGTGTGCGACAACGGTGGAGTTGAAGCTCTGCTGAAACTCCTGCTTGAGGCGGGCGAGGCGGCGCTCGGCTTCCCTGGACAATTTTTGTTGCGCGGCGCGGTCCTCAATGGCTCGGACAGTTTCGCGGATTTGGAAGTCAAAGTCCTTGAGGAGCGAGGCGAGCTTTTGTTCGAAGTCGCGTGTGCGGTTGCGCAGCTCCGTGTCGCCTTCGCGCTGCAGGCGGGCGCGCTCCTTGTTGAGGGCGTACTGCTCTTCGCGCGCGGCCTTGCGGTCGGCCTCGAGCTGGGTTAGCTCATTGTGCAGCCGGTCAAGAAACTGGCCGATCTCCTGCTGCTGCGTCCCGAGGCGCGCCCGTGCCGCGGCGACGATGCGCGCGTCGAGGCCGAGGCGCTCGCTGGTCTGGATGCCCGCCGAGGCGCCGGGGACGCCGAGTCGCAGGTGGTAGTTGGGGGCGAGGGTTTTTTCGTCGACTCCGGCGGCGGCGTTGGCGACACCGGGCGTGTTGGCCGCGTACACCTTGAGCGATGTGTGGTGGGTGGAGATTAAAGTCCAAGCCTGTGCGGTGAGGAAGTGGCCGGCAATGGCGACGGCGAGGGCCGAGCCTTCCTCCGGGTCGGTGGCGGAGCCGAGCTCGTCGAGGAGGACGAGGGCGCTGGGCGAGGCGAGGCGGGCGAGGCGGTTGATGTTGGTGATGTGCGCGGAGAATGTGGAGAGCGCCTCTTCAATGGATTGGGCGTCGCCGATGTCGGCCAGGAAGGCGGTGAAGAGCGGGAAGGAAGCGGCTTTTGCGGGGATGGGAAGGCCGGCCTGCGCCATCATCGCAAGCAGCGCGGTGGTTTTGAGGGTGACGGTTTTGCCGCCGGTGTTGGGGCCGGAGATGATGAGCTGGCGTTGCGCGGCCTCAAGGGACAGGTCAAGCGGCACAATTTGGCCGCCCACCTCGCGGAGGCGTTTTTCAAGCAGTGGATGACGTGCGGCGGCGAGTTCAAGTTTTTCCGGGGTCAAGGCGGGCGCGCAGCAGTCGTAGTCGCGGCTGAAGCGCGCGCGGGCCTGGCAGCCGTCGATTTCAGCGAGGATTTTTGCGCCCGCGATGAGCGCCTCGGCGTAGGTGCCGGCGAGGCGGGTGAGGGCAATGAAGATGCGGTGGATCTCGGCCTGCTCTTCCTCGAGGAGGCGGACAAGTTCGTTGTTGAGCTCGATGGTTTCAAGCGGCTCGACGAACACGGTTTGACCGGAAGAGCTTGCGCCGTGCACGACGCCGGAGACGCGGCGCTTTGACTCTGAGCGGACGGGGATGACGAAGCGGTCGCCGCGGATGGTGATGACATCGTCCTGTGTGGCGCCTTCACTGGAGAGCTTGCGCAGTGCGGCACGGAGGCTGGCCTCGATTTCGCGCTGCTGTCGCTCCTGCTCGTGGCGGAGGCGCTTGAGCTCGGGCGACGCATCGTCGGCCAGCGTGCCGTCGGGGTGGATTTTGCGCTCGATGGACTCGGCGAGCGGGCGCATGGGGGTGTGCAGCGGGGCGGAGAGTTCGACTAGCGCGGGCAATCGGCCGACCAGGCGCGCGGGGGGCGATTGGAGCAGCGCCTGCCAGGCGGAGATGTCGTGTGCGAGGCGGGCAATGGACTGGAGCTCGGCGGCTTCGAGGGCGGCGCCGGCGATTTGGGATTTGGCAGCGAGGGTGGAGGGGTCGAAGAGCCCGCCGAGGGGGATGGAGCTTTGCTCGGCGAGGAGCAGGACGAGTTCGGCGGTGAGGGTGTGCTGGCGGTTGATCCAGCCGGAGTCGGTGGAAGGCAGGAGGGCGAGGATGTATTCGCGGCCGACGGAGGAGGATGCGTAGGCGGTGACGTGGGCGAGGAGGTGCGGCCACTCGAGGGCTTCGAGGTCTGCGTGGGCGACGGGCGCGGGCGTGGGTGAGAGGAGCGGCATCAATAATCATGGTAGCTCTTCCACATTGTGAGAGAGAAAACGCGTTAATTTGCATCGCGCAAGCATGGCCGCTAACATTAAGGGTATGGAAGCACAACCGCAAGCGCCGGCGCCGCAGATTCTGCCGCCGGAGGGAATGGAGCCGCGCCCAGCAAGAAGGCAGGTGCCGATTTGGCACGGTGCGCCGGTGACGCATATTCTGGTGGCCATCAATGTGCTGGTTTTTGTGGCGATGGTTGCGCGCGGAATCAGCTTCTGGATGCCGACGCCGGACCAGTTGGCCCACTGGGGCGGGACGTGCGCCGCGGACGTGCTCGCGCACGGGCAGTGGTGGCGGATTGTGACGTCGATGTTTGTGCATGTGGGCATCATCCACCTGGCGACGAACATGTGGTGCTTGTGGAACCTGGGGCTTTTGGCCGAGCCGCTGCTCGGTTCGTATGGAATTGCAGCGGCGTATTTATTGACGGGCGCGGCGGGGGCACTGCTGTCGACACTGTTCAATTTTTGGGCCGGCAATTATTACACGGTGGGGGCGGGCGCCTCGGGCGCGGTGTTCGGCCTTGCGGGCGTGCTGATTATTCTTCTCAAGTCGCCTCTATTGCCGTTGGAGCGCGGGGAGCTGAAAAAACTGCGCCGCTCGGTGATTTACTTTGCGGGTATCAACCTGCTGATTGGCCTGGGAAGTTTTTTGAGCGGCCCGATGCTGCATGTGAGCATTGACAACGCGGCGCATGTGGGCGGGTTTGGGTGCGGTTTGCTGATGGCGGTGCCGATGGTTCCACGGATTGGCGCCGAGCGGAGGCAGTTTATTGTGCGCAGGCGCATGGCAGTGGGGATGATGGTGCTGCTGCTGGTGCTGTTTGGTTTTTATCTGACGGTGCTGACGCTGCCGCCACAGGCGCCGGGTGTGGTTCAATAAACCGCCGCGGCTGATGGCATAACAGGCCAGCGGCAAAGACCCCCAATAGTAATGACCCTTGTGATTGGCTCTCGTCGCCCCGTTCCACTCCGAGGCGCGCCGCCCGTTCTGGTCAAAGACAAACTCCGTCACCGCGGAGCCGACCGTCGTCCGCACACGGTGGTTGAGCGCGTCATAGACGTAGCTCGCCGTCGAGCCGCCGTCAACCGCAGTGATATTACTTATCAAGCTTCAGCGATCCCCCGGTTTCAAATGCGAGACCGGGGCCACCCGCCCGTTATTTGGGGCCATAGCAAATGCAAAAATGGTTGACTGCATCGTACAGGTATTCCACATCTTCAGAGAACGGCTACTGCTTCATCTTCTCCCAGAACGTGAGCGGTCTGACGAACAGGATTACTTGTCCGGGCTGTGGCGTGGCTGTGACTTTACCGCATGTGTTCCCCGAAGCATATCCGTGCTCAAGAACTTCTTTCGTGCTGAAGCTTTTGAGGTCTAGCCAAGAGCGGTTTCCTTCTGCTCCGCACAACACGTAGGGAGCATTGATTCGGAAGGACTCATCGTATTTCACAACGGGATGCTTCTCGACGATAGTACCGTGGCCCGTCGAGATGGGGATGTTCTCCTCGTTCGGATTCAGCGTGAGTTGTAGTCGAGCAATGCCGTTGTCATCCGTGGGTATCGCGATTGCTTCCTTGCGCTCTCCGCCAACCCAGACATTCACGTAGGCGGAAGTTCCAACCATAGGGCGTCCATTTCTACCGTCCACCAATTTGATTTCGAGCGTTTGAGCAGCAAGTGACATCGCAGACATGACCAGCAAAACTGTTACAAGCAGGTTGAGCCATCTAAAGCAGAAGGATACTTGACGGTTCCCGATCAGCATTTGGGGTATCCTCCCGCCTTCGTCATGTTCAGAAGCCAGTGGGCGAAAGCACCAATCGGATTGTATGGAAAGCCGGAATCGATGTGGAACGTACCCTGGTTAGGTCCAAATTGTAGGGTCTGTGGGCTGTCTAGCACATCGCCGCCCACGACATGAAGCGTCGGCCCAAAGCCGATGGCGTATGTCCACCAGTGAACCGGGTAGTAGCCAGTGGATACGCCAGCCGTTGAGCCACTGATGTTCAGGTTCAACGTGCCTTGGCCTGGACCCGCTCCAGTAGAGAAATTGAACGTGTTCGTGACATTTGAATTTGTATAGTTCGTCCCGAACTGATTATTGGTGGCGTTCAGAATTTTCGCTTGGCATGCCGGAGGAGGCTCCTGCCCGTTATTTGGGGCTCCGCCCCAACCTCCGCCAACTTGAATCTGCGGAGCCACGATAGGTACCTGTCCAGTCCCTGTACCCCAAAACGGTACATCTCCATATGGATTTGGACTTCCATCTCCTGCTAAATAATTCCAAATCGTGCACCAAAATCCGCAAGGAGAGCCTGGGTCAGGGCTGGGTTCACTGCAGCCAAGGTCAATATCGCACTCCAAACCAAGAGAGTCAGTTATTGCCAGTGGATTATCCAACACATACGCATACCGGTTCATGCTCTGTGGGTTCGCCGCGTCGTAGCTGCCCATGTACGGGTCGGGGCTCATCCAGCGGCCTGTCGCCGTGTAGAGCTGCCGAAACTGCGCGTGCTCGGTTTCGGTCTCGCTGTCGTAATCGAGCAGGGCGTAGCTGTACGGGTCGGTGCTTGCGCCCGCGACCGAGTACCCGTCGCCGAAGGGCAGCGTGCCGATGCTCGCCTCCACCGCTCCGTTGTAGCTCGTCCGCATCCGCTCCGTACCCTCCTGCCGGGGTCCCCACGGACAGCTCTTCGTTCGTGGGGTGGCAATCCTGTTGCTCGAAGTGTAGCGCGGTGGAATCGTAATAGGCCAGTGGCAAAGACCCCCGCAGGAATGGCTTTTGAGCGGGACGCGGGGAGTGGTTGTTGCCGGCGTCAGGAACTTGTTGAAAAAGTGTTTTGTGATTTTTGCAGAACGTGAGAGCGAGATCGCTCGGGGGCTAAAGCCCGGGTTTTTTGCGTTTTATCGGTACGACTAAAGCCGTGCCCTTTCAAAAACCGGCACGAAACGAGTTATTCGACAAGCTCTAAGGCGCGCGGTTACCGCGCAACATTCCTGCTGGGATTTAATCTTCCGGGCGATTGCGGGGGATGGGCCACTGGCTGCTAGCGCGTGGCCGAGGTGGCAAATTTTTTTACCATGGCGACGAGCAGGCGGCGGTCGCTTTCGTTCAGATTGGTGGAGTAGCGGCGGATCTGGGTGAGGAAGCGGAGTTCCTCATCGGTGAGGTTCTGGTGTTTGAGGCTGTGGGTCTGCGCCTCGTCGGCGAAGAAGCGGGCGATGGGCAGGTCGAGGGCGTCGGCGATTTTGGCGAGGGTGTCGAGCGAGGGGACGGTGTGTCCGTTTTCGACGCGGGAGAGGTAGCAGCGCAGGAGGCCGGTTTTTTTCTCGATATCTCCCTGGGAAAGCCCCTTCTGCAGGCGGAAGGTGCGGATGGTGGTACCAATCTTGAGCATGGGGCGTACTCCTTTGGCGGGGCGGAATGGCGCGCTTTGGGCCGGGCGGGGTGTTTACCGTTCGATTAGCTACCAAAGAGCTATTGTATATATAGTTAACACGGATGAACCGCAAAGGCAAGGGAAATTCCGCCCGGGGTTGATAACCGTTGAAGATGCCCACGCATTGGGCAGGCACAGAGAGCGGTGCGATAGACTTCAAATCAGGGAAAATGATGATGAAGACTGGTCTTTTGCCGGGAGTACGGGAAGTTTATCGCGGGGCGGCTTGGCTGGCGCTGGTGGGTGCGGCGTGGCTGCCGGTTGCGGCGCAGAAGGATGCGTTCACGAAGCAGGGCCAGGCTCAGCAGGTGGACGAGATGCAGCACGAGAAGGCGCCCTCGATGATTGACCCGGCGGGGCCGACGATCTCGCTTTTGCCCTCGGAGCAGGTCTTTGTCATGGCGGTTGCGCTCAACCTGTGCGGCTACAATGATGGGCTGGGCGAGAGCGACCCGGTGCGACAGCGCGTTCGCGATGAAATCCAGGGCATACTGGTCAAGGACGAGACGGCGCGCGATTATCGCGACCAGCTATGCCTTTTTATCGCGCAGCACAACATGACGGGGACGCTGCACGACGTTTCGCAGTACATTTCGCTGGCGCTTTACCTCTCGCCGCCGCCGGAGCTTGAGACGACGGCGGAGCTTCCCGAGATGCCGCCGGATGCGACGCAGGTGGTGGAGGTGCTGCCGATATTGCGCAAGTTTGCCGAGGAGGTGGACCTGCACGGGATCTGGCTGACGACGCGCCACCTGTATGAGGACGAGGTGAACAAGCTGCACAATCCGCTGACCAAGATGATTGTGGACATGAACCTCTACCTGAAGATGCCCGCATCGACGTATGACGGGCGGCATTTTATTGTTGTGGTCGAGCCGATGTTTTCGCCGAAGATGGTGAATGCGCGCATCTACGGGGTGGATTATGTGGTGGTGGTTTCTCCTGTGGACGGCAAGATACCCATGGTGGATGTGAAACACACATACCTGCACTACCTTCTGGAGCCGCTGCTTTACCAGCGGACGAATGCGCTGGGCCGTGAGCAGCCGATCATGAAGGAGGTGCGGGATGCGCCGATGGAGTTCCTGTACCGCTCAGACACGGTGGCGCTGACGATTGAGTGCATGATCAAGGCGATTGAGGCGCGCACGATGGACACGGGGATCCCCGCGTTTGTGATGCCGCCGAACGCGGACCGCTCAGATTACCCCAGGCTGGAACGCGAGCGTCAGATTTGGCAGCAGAAGGTGAACGTGGTGCGGCAGGCCGTGGTGGACCACGATATGCGCCAGGGCTTTGTGCTGACCCAGTATTTTTACGACCAGATGAAGCTCTTTGAGCACGACCCGGCGAGTTTGAAGGACACCATTGGCGAAATGGTCTATAGCATGGACATTGACCAGCAGGTCCATCGCGCGCGGGCGATTGAGTTTGACAAACAAGCGGATGGAGACGTGCTGCGGCACAACACACCGCACAAACTGGAGGGGCTGGACCTGGCGGAGGCGCGGCTGGCCGCCGGTGATACACAATCGGCAATGGCGATAGCGCAGTCGGCCCTGGCCGGCGGCGGAGAGAACCCAGCCGAGACGGCGCGCGCGGAGTTTGTGATCGCGCGTTGCGAGGCAATGACGGGCCATGCAAATGAGGCGGTGGCCGATTTCAACAAGGTGCTTTCCACAAGCAAGGACCTGCGCCTGCTTTCCTGGTCGCATATTTATCTGGGCCGGATGCTGGACCTCTCCTGCAAGCGTGATGCGGCAGTCGGCGAGTACCAGGCCGCGCTTGCGGTGCGCGACGGGCAGATTGACACGCGCGTGGCGGCAGAGCACGGCGTGAAGGCGCCGTTCACCGTGAGCGGCCACAGTTGTGAGGATGATGACAAGGACACGGCGTCAGAGGGCGGCGATTCCGATCCTGTAGCCGCGCCGGAGTAGTTGTAGACAGAGGTCCCGTTGGAAGACCCGAAGCCCCAAATCGAATTGCTGGAGGCGCGCCTTGGCCACCAGTTTGGCAAGAGGGACCTATTACTGAGCGCGCTGACGCACCGCTCGCTCAAGCAGCCATTGGGGGCCGGCAACAACGAGCGCCTGGAGTTTTTGGGCGATGCGGTGCTGGGACTGGTAGTGGGCGAGGCGCTCTTTAACGACCATCCTGAGTGGCAGGAGGGAGAATTGACCAGGGTGCGCGCGCAACTGGTCAGCCGCAGGCATCTTGGCGAGGTGGCCCGCGCCATTGGCCTGGGACAATTTCTATTGCTCAACAAAAATGAGGAAAAAGCAGGGTTGAGGGAAAAGGCAACCGTGCTTTCCAATTGCATGGAGGCGGTCATCGCAGCGCTGTATCTTGATGGCGGCCTCGATCGTGTACGGGAATTTGCGCACAAACGCATTCTGGCCGAGGCGGAGCGGCATCTTGCCGAGGAGTTGCGCGCTGGCCAGTCGCTGGGCAACTTCAAATCGGCACTTCAGGAATTGTTGCAGGGCCTGCAGTTGGGCTCTCCTGTTTATCAATTGAAATCCGCAATCGGCCCCGACCATAGAAAGCAGTTCCAGGTCGAGGTGAGCTTGTGTCCTGTGGCTGGCAGTCCGGGGCAGATGCTGGCACGCGGCCACGGTAGCACAAAGAAAGCGGCTGAACAGGAAGCGGCGCGGCTTGCCTTGCACCAGGTGCAGCGCGGGATGGAACATGCGAGCACGAGCGGAACAGGGGAAGGCGCATCCAGAAAATGACATCGGAGCAACACAATGCGCAGGGCTCACAGGCAGGCGGCGTAATGGCATTTTTGCGCCACATGCGTGTGAACCGCCCCACACTGCCCGAGTTTTCCTCGTCGTTGCTCAAGACCCTGGTGGTGGCAATTTTTTTATTGAGCTTCATCTTCCAGCCGTTTGTGATTCCCTCTGAAAGCATGGAGCGGACGCTGCTGGTGGGCGATTTTCTGTTGA
This sequence comes from Acidobacteriota bacterium, assembly GCA_021781075.1. Lineage (GTDB taxonomy): Bacteria > Acidobacteriota > Terriglobia > Terriglobales > Acidobacteriaceae > CAIMNN01. The sequence continues at coordinate 13,179 of JAJXXN010000156.1, forward strand.
TGAACAAACAGATCTACGCGCGCACAGGGAGATGGGACCGTTGGCTGCTGCCGCACCGTGAAGTGCAGCGCGGAGACATTGTGGTTTTTCATCACCCCAAGCCGAAACTGCTGATCAAGCGTGTGATTGGATTGCCGGGCGACAGAGTACGCATCACAGACGGACACGTTTACATCAACGGGCAAAAACTGGATGAGCCATACGCGGTCTTCGAACCGACATTGGGCAATCCCGTTGGCGACGATTTTCCCGATTTGGCGGCGGTTGATCCACGCATTGAGCCAATGTGGTGGGAACAGTTGGAGACAATTGCGTCGGATGGTGAGCTGCATGTTCCCGCCGGGTATTACTTTATGATGGGGGACAATCGCAACCACAGTTCCGACTCGCGCGAGTGGGGCCTGGTGGCGCGGGATCAAATTGCGGCACGCCCTCTGTTTATTTATTTCTCGCTGCGCCGGCCATCCACGACGGATACCCTGGCACCCGCGGATGATAGACTCGGACACGATGGGGAACACACCGGCTGGAAACATTTTGCGCGCTGGGAGCGCCTTTTTACGGTGGTTCACTAACTGGGAATAGCAGCGCATTCGAGCTCAATTGCACAGGACCGATCGGCAGGCATGGCCAGAAAAAAAGAAGAGAAGCGCACAGCAGCACCCGATGAGGTGAAGCCGCCGCAAAAGGTGGATGAAACCCCGTATGAGTTTGTCGCCAGCATCTGCTCGGTGCTGGTGGTTGGACTTTTTATTCTGACCTTCCTCGCGCAGAATTTTGTGATTCCCTCCGGCTCCATGGAGAACACGCTGCTCATTGGTGATCACCTGATGGTTGACCGCATCACGCTTGCGCCGCCTGCGCGCTGGATGCCCTTGATGCATTATCGCGAGCCCAAGCGTGGCGACATTGTGGTCTTCATCAAGCCGGTCATTGACCCCACGCTGGACGTGGATTCCTCCGGTTATCCCACACATACCATCCTGGTAAAGCGGTTGATTGGCGTTCCCGGGGACCACATCAAGCTGCATGAAGGCGTTGTGTTCATCAACGGGGTGGCGCAAACGCCGCCACCGGATTCCATCAACCCCACCGCGGCAAACTTTGACCCGTATCGCGATGAATTTCCCGCGGTTGAGCCGGTCCCCCAGGACGGCGGGGTGATGGAAAGCTGGGCGCTGGAATTGCGTTCCGTGGTGAAGGACGGCGAGTTGGTTGTGCCCGAGGGCAAATACTTCATGATGGGCGACCACCGCACCAACAGCCTCGACTCGCGTTATTGGGGATTTGTGCCACGTGAAAATATCATGGGACGCCCTGTCATCAATTATTGGTCCTTTGATGCCAGTGAGGATGAGATGACGCAGCAGGGAAACCAGGGCATTGGCGGCATCCTCCAGTGGATGGGCCACGTCGCGCTGCACTTCTTTGACAAGACACGCTGGAGCCGGACCCTCCATCTGGTGAAATAGAAGAGGCAGGGCGGGATAGATGAGCACGGTGACAGGCGGAAAGGCTCGCAAAAGATTACTGGTGGCGGCAGCCATCGTGATAGTCCTTTTGCTTGCCTTTTTTGTTCCACCGCTCTTTTCGCTGGCCCATTACAAAACTCGCATCGCGGAGCTGATGTCGCGCGCGCTTGGCAGGCCGGTGAGGATTTCGGCTGTGGAGGCGCGGTTGCTGCCCCGCCCTGGCTTTGAGATTGACGACCTGACCGTTGAAGAAGACCCGTCCTTTGGCGCGGAGCCGATACTTCACGCCAACACGGTGGATGCGTCCTTGCGGCTGCTTTCACTATGGCGCGGCAAGCTGGAGATCAGCCGCATCAGCCTGGATGAGGCGAGCTTCAACCTGGTGCGCACTGAACAGGGTCGTTGGAATGTGGATGCGCTCTTTCGCAGCGCCACAGGCACCGTGGCGCAACATGGCGGTAGATCGG
>JAJXXN010000246.1 GCA_021781075.1 Acidobacteriota bacterium
GCATATTCGACTTGACGCCGCCGAAGATGGTGGGCTCAAAGAAGGTTCCGTGCGCGTAGTCGCCCTCGGTGAGCGGGTGGCCGCCGCAGAGGAGCTTTGCGCCCTCGTCGCTGGCGATTTTGCAGTAGGATTTTGAGGTTTCAATCTGGCTGACGTTAACCTGCGGGCCGACTTCGATGCCGTTGTTGAGGCCGTTGCCGACCTTGAGGGTCTTGGCGCGGGCGACGAACTTGTCGGTGAACTCCTTGGCGATGGCCTTGTGCAGGAGGATGCGGCTGGTGGCGGTGCAGCGCTGGCCGGTGGTCCCGAAGGAGCCCCACAGTGCGCCGTCGAGCGCGAGTTCGAGGTTGGCGTCGTCCATGACGATCATGGCGTTTTTGCCGCCCATCTCAAGCGAGCAGGGCTTGTAGAATTTGGCGCACTGCTCGGCGACGGCGCGGCCGACTTCGCTGGAGCCGGTGAAGCTGATGGCGCGCACGTCCGGGTGCTCGATGAGCGGTGTGCCCACGTGGCTGCCGCGGCCGGTGACCATGTTGACGACGCCCGCGGGGATGCCCGCGTCGAAGAGGGCCTGGACGAGGTTGAGGGTGGAGAGCGGGGTTTCGGCGGCGGGCTTGATGACGCAGGTGTTGCCGGCGACGAGCGCGGGGAAGAGCTTCCACGAGGGGATGGCCATGGGGAAGTTCCAGGGGGTGATCATGCCGACGACGCCCATGGGGACGCGGATGCTCATGGCGAATTTGTTGGGCAGCTCGCTGGGCGTGGTGACGCCGAAGAGGCGGCGGCCTTCGCCGGCGACGTAGAAGGCCTCGTCGATGGCTTCCTGCACGTCGCCGCGTGTTTCGGCCAGGACCTTGCCCATTTCGCGGGTCATGTCCTGGGCGAATTTTTCCTTGCGTTCCTTGAGCAGCTCGCCGGCGCGGAAGAGTATCTCGGCGCGTTTGGGAGCGGGGGTGAGGCGCCACGATTTGTAAGCTTCACGGGCCGCAGCCACGGCCTCGGCGACGTCTTCCGTGCTGGAGGAGGCGAACTCACCGACGACGTCGCGGTGGTCGGCGGGGTTGATGTTGAGGAAAGTCTTGCCGTTTTTGGCGGGCTGGAATTTGCCGTTGATGAAGTTGCCGTACTTGGGATGGGACATATAAAAACCTCGATTTCATTTGGCCGTGAAGGATTCTTTGAGGCCGTTGTGGATTGTACAGGATTTGGGGAGCGGGAGGCGAAGCGGGGCATCTGGTCGGGGATGAGGGCCGGGATTGCCGGGGCGGCACTCGGTGGGGAAGGGCGGAGGCTGTTGAACCAAGCCGCGAGTAACATGCAATGGTGCAGATTTATGGGGTTTCAGGGCTTTGGCCTTACAATGGACTTGAGGTTTACTGAAAGCACAAATGTCAATGAATGGTTATGGCTCGCGTTCCTCGCGTTCGCATGGATTACGCTCGCTCTTCAGCATGTTTTCGAGCGACCTTGCGATTGATCTGGGCACTGCCAACACGCTTGTTTTCGCGGCGGGCAAGGGCATCGTGGTGAACGAGCCGTCGATAGTTGCGATCAACAAGACGACGGGCGCAGTGGAGGCGGTGGGCAAGGACGCCAAAGTCATGTTGGGGCGCACGCCGGGGAACATTGTTGCCATCAAGCCGATGAAGGACGGCGTGATTGCCGACTTCAAAGTCACTGAAAAAATGCTGAACTACTTCATCCAGAAGGCGCACAACCGGAAGATGCTGGTGCACCCGCGCATTGTGATTGGCGTGCCTTCGGAGATTACGCAGGTGGAGAAGCGGGCGGTGGAGGACTCGGCGTACCGCGCGAAGGCGAGCGAGGTTTACCTTGTGGAGCAGGCGATGGTGGCGGCGATAGGCGCGGGGCTGCCGATTACCGAGGCCTCAGGCAACATGGTGGTGGACATCGGCGGCGGCACGACGGACATTGCGGTGATTTCGCTTTCGGGCATTGTGTATTCGCGCTCGGTGCGGATGGCCGGCAACCAGATGGATGAGGCAATCACCAACTACCTCAAGCGCAAATACAATTTGCTGATTGGCGAGCGGACGGCCGAGCAGATCAAGATTGAAATCGGGTCGGCGTACCCGCTGGACAAGCCGCTGAGCATGGAGATCAAGGGGCGCAACCTGATCGAGGGCGTGCCGAAGACGATTGCGGTGGACGACAGCGAGATACGCGAGGCGCTGGGCGAGTGCATCGCGGTGATGATGAACGCGATCCGCGTGGCGCTGGAGCGGACGCCGCCCGAGCTCTCCGCCGACATCAGCGACCGCGGGATTGTGCTGACCGGTGGAGGCGCGCTGTTGAGGAACCTGGACAAGCGCATCCGCGAGGAGACCGGGCTGCCGGTTTCGGTGGCCGATGACCCGCTGGCTTCAGTGGTGCTTGGCACGGGGAAGATGCTTTCGGATTTCCGGCTGTTGCGCAAGATCAAGATTGACTGAACGCTGAGCCCTGGTTTTTATGGATTCGTTTTTCAAGCGTTACCGCAACCCGCTGGTGTTGTTTGCGCTGTTGTTGGCGCAGTTCTTGATGCTTGCCATGCAGGTGCGGCGCACGGATGCCGGGGGCAGCACACTGGAAGACACGCACGATGGCCACAGTGTGCAGCTTTTGCGCGCGTGGACAGCGGCGGTGATCACGCCCTTTGAGCGGTTGCTTTCCTCGGGCACGGGCGGCGTGCGCGGCCTTTGGACCAATTATTTCGACATCCGGCACGAGCATGAGAAGAACAAGGAACTTGAGCAGACAATCGACCGGATGCGGTATGAAGAGGCTGCCCTGCTGGAGGATGCTCGCCAGGGCCAGCGGCTCGAGAACCAGCTAGGATTTCAGCGCCAGTATATTTATCAAACCAAAATTGCCGCGGTGATCGGCGGCAGCGGCACCGACCACTCGCGCGTGATTTACATCAACAAGGGCACGAGCGACGGCATCGCGCACGACATGGCGGTGATTGTGCCTGCGGGCATTGTGGGCAAGGTGCGCGAGGTTTTTGGCCATTCGGCGCAGGTGCTGGTGATCAACGACCAGACGAGCGGCGCGGGCGTGATCCTGGAGAAGACGCGCATTCGCGGGATTTTGCGCGGCAATGCCAACGGGCAGGTGCAGATTGTGGGCATATTGAAGGATGACCGGATCCAGCCCGGGGAGCGGGTTTTGACAGCCGGGGGCGACCAGATTTTTCCGCGCGGCCTTCCCGTGGGCGTCGTGAAAAAAGTGGTGACCGACCCGGATCGTGAAGAGTTCATCGACATTCTGATCGAGCCTTATGCGCCGTTGAACCGCATTGACGAGGTGCAGGTGATCACGTCCATGCAGCCGGTCTTCTCGCCTGAGGCACAGCAGGACATTGCCACCAGCGAGCAGACGAAAGGCCCGGAGGTTGAGGCGGCACGGCAAAAGGCGATTGATGAGCAGAAGAAAGCGGCGGCGATATTGGCTGAAAGATTGCCCGGCCTGACGGACCCGAATGCCCCGCCCTCGGATGCGCCCAAGCCGGCGGACACCGATATTCGCGTACCACCTGCGCCGAAGCCGAAACACCCTGACCAGTTTTCGCCGCCGTCCGGTGAAGGCGACAGCATCAAACCGGCAAAACCCAACGCGCAGAAGGGAGGCAATTAATGGCCCTGCTTCCTGATGATCCGCGGCACAATCTGGTGGTGAGGCGTTTCCCGGTGCAGGTTTACCT
>JAJXXN010000249.1 GCA_021781075.1 Acidobacteriota bacterium
GCGTTTTACGACTCCATCTCCCCCATCGTCGAGGCCGACTCCATCAACATGGAGCGCGTTTATTTTGCGGCGCGCTGGGACAAAGGTTCGCCCGACTACATCAATTGCCCCATGAACCGCGAGGAGTACGAGCGTTTTCTCGCCGCGTTGATCAGTGCCGAGGCCGCTGAAGAAAAACAATGGGAAAAACTCGACTACTTTGAGGGCTGTCTGCCGATTGAGGTTCTCGCCCGACGCGGTGCCGACACCCTCCGCTTCGGCCCCATGAAGCCCGTCGGGTTGCGCGACCCGCGTACCGGGAAAACCCCCTACGCCGTCGTCCAGCTCCGCAAAGAAAACATCCGTGCCGACAGTTACAACTTGGTCGGCTTCCAGAACCATCTCAAATTCGGCGCGCAGGCCCATGTTCTGCGCCTCATCCCCGGGTTGGAGAATGCCAAATTCCTCCGCTACGGGCAAATCCACCGCAACACCTACCTCTGCGCGCCCGCGGTGCTGGATGACTCTCTCCGCCTCAAGGACCACCCCTGGCTCATGGTCGCCGGGCAACTCTCCGGCGTTGAGGGATACACCGAATCCATCGCCACCGGCCTCCTCGCCGGCCTCTACGCCGCGCAAATCGCCCGTGGCATTGCCCCGGCAACCGCGCCGCGCGGCTCTGCACTCGGCTCGCTTGTCCACGCCATCACCCGCGCTGACATCAAACACTTCCAGCCCACCAACATCACCTTCGATTTAATCCAGCCGCTCGACGACGAAACCCGCAAAAAAATCCGCGACAAAAAGGAGCGCCACCGCCTCCAATGCGAGCGGGCGCTCGCCGCCTTTGACCAATGGTGGATGGGAACATTTTGACCCCCGCGAGCGTCCAATCCATCTGTGGCTACGGCGTGTACTCTGGAATCAAGAGGTAATGAATGACCGGCGCTCCAGTTCACATTCCACGCACCATCGGCTTTGCACTTGTGCTTCTGATTGCCTCGTTTCTTTGCGCGCAGGAGACTGTGACCCCGCTGGTGATGCCCAAGGGGAAGGTGACGGCAACAGGCACGAAGGCGGCCGGGGCGACCGCGAAGCCGGAGGAAAAAAAATCCCTCTTGCCCGATATTTTTGACGGCTGGGAGCTCAAGGGCCTCATCAAGCCCTTCATCAAGCCTGCCGATGCCGATCCCGCCTCTGCCGCCGCGCTCATCGAGTACGGTTTCACTGACGGTGCCTCCGCAACCTACACCCGCGACGGGCTGACGCTGGAGCTGCGCGCGCTCCGCTTTGCGGATGCGACAGGGACGTATGGCGCGTACAGTTTCTATCGGCCGAGCGGCTGGCCGAAGGAGCAAGTCGGCACTGGGGCGGCATCGGACAAAAAACGCATTCTTTTCTGGCAGGGGAATGTGTTTGTGGACGCGCGCATCAGCGAAGTGGACCCGACGCTGGCCGGGTCACTGCGCGAGCTGGCCAAGGGTCTGCCGACAGTCAACGGCAACAAGGCAATTGCGCCGCCGGTCCTTGCAAATTTGCCGCAGAAGTACCTTGAGCCGCAGACGACCCATTATGCGCTTGGGGCGGCGGGATATGGCAATGGCGTGCTGCCGTCGCAACTGATTGGATTTGAGCGCGGCGCCGAGGTGGTGAGCGCAAATTACCGCTTGACGACAGGGCTGGCCACGCTGACGCTGATTGATTATCCAACGCCGCAGATGGCCATTGCGCAGGAGGCGGCCATTGGCAATTACCTCAAGGCAGGTGATACGGCCTCGAGCCCCTGGACGGCTGCACTGAAGGATTCAATACGGGCGTCGCTTGAGGTGCGGCGAAGCGGCCCGCTGGTAGCGGTTGTGAGTGGCAATGCGCTTCCGGATGACAGCCACCACCTGATAGAGACTGTCCACTTTGACGCGGCGCTGGTAAATGTCCCGCAGCCGCTGGACAGCGAAATATCAAAAACCGCCCAACTGCTGACGGGCATAGGAGTGATTGTTGGTGTGGGCGCACTGGCTGCGCTGTTGCTTGCGTTTTTCCTTGGCGGCTTCCGCGCGCTGTGGAGGATCGCTCATGGAAAACCGGCTTCGTCGGTGCATGATACGGAGTTTATTCACATTGACCTGCGCGCGGAGCCAACGAGTGAGATCCCGGCGAAGAGGAATTGATTGCGCCAGGCGAGGCGTTCTATTGGTAGATACCTAGTACCACAATGTGAACTTATTTCGCTCGATAGACAGATTTGCAATAGCAGGAGCAACCTGTGGAAAAGTAGGCGAAAACATGCATCATACCCTGAAAAAGACCGATAAATTCCGGCAAGTTCAAGCAAACAAAGGGCGAAAATCTGGAGTCCGATTTTCGTCTGATTGCAATTCTAAACATATGATTTAAATGGATTTATTTCTTTCAAGTTTTGCCCTTGACATGCCCTTCCGCCCCTCCTACCATTCAGCCAGAAAGTTCTGATGGCTTTGCCTCCGTTGGAACTATTCTCCCTAAAGAAAGAGCTGCCCACTTGCCGGGCGGCTCTTTCGTCTTTAAGCGCGGGATTGAGTATGTGAGTTGGCGCTTGGCATTAACTTGTCGATGAGCCAGTCGAGTTCGGCTTGCGAATTTTGAATTTCGCATGTGAGCTGAACTGGGCGCACGGGGAGATGCCGCTCAATAGCCTGGCGGAGCGAACCAAGACGGGCGAGGTCTTTGGCGGTGGTCAACAGGACGCGCGCGCCGGCCTTGATGGCGGCAGCCTGGATGCGCTGCAGTTCAGCGGGCGAGTAGGAATGGTGGTCAGGGAAGGCGAACGTGGCGCGGAGATCGGCGCCGGCGGCGGAGATTCCTTCAAAAAAAGGGCCGGGGTGGGCAATTCCGCAGAATGCTGCAACGGCGTTCCCGCTTCCTTCGATGGCGCTGGCAACCTGCATGTGCCGTGAGAGACGCCAGATGCGGGCTGAGAAGCCACAGGCCAGGAGCGCAGCTTCAAGGGGTGTGTCGTGGTCGGGGATGGCAATTACATCGGCCCGGCGCAGGGCGCGCCTGGACTCGCGCAAGTTGCCGGCGGGCAGCAGGCAGTCCTGCCAGTCACGCTGGTTGACAAGTACTATTTCCAAGTTGCGGTGCAACTGGCGGTGCTGCATTCCATCATCAAGGATGTGCAACCTGAAGTTTGGGGGCGTAGCTTGTGCGGTGTTTTCGGCGAGCAGGCCGGCATCGTAACGCCGTGGCGCCACATAGACCGGCAGGCCTGTTTGCCTTGCGAGCAGTAGCGGCTCGTCGCCGAACTCCTGAGCCGAGCCAAGGGGGTTGACCTGGGCGGGGTGGGAGCTGCGCCGACCATATCCACGGGAAAGAATGTCAACGCCAACGCCTGCCTGGTTGAGGAGCCGCGCCAATTCCATGGTGAGAGGGGTTTTTCCCGAGCCGCCGGTGGAGATATTGCCGATGCTGATAACGGGCCAGGTGAGCCGTCGCTGCAGTTTGCAGCGCGCCGCAATGGCCGCCGCCGCCGCGTAGGGCGGGACGAGCGGAAGAAGCCAGGGGCGCGCGCATCGGCTCATTGCGCGCCTTCCTCTTGGCGGATGAGGCTGACGAGTGCATCCACGGTGCGCTCGGTGGCTCCGGAGAGCTGGTCAAAGACAGCGCGGCCGCGACGGCCGACCTCGGCGGCAGCCCCGCGATCCTCAAGCATGCCGGCCAGGCAGATCGG
>JAJXXN010000169.1 GCA_021781075.1 Acidobacteriota bacterium
TAGGCGGCGGAAAAACCCGGCGTTGCCGCAACTTGAAAGGTGAGCATCATGTCTAATAAAAGCGTACTCCCTTCCATCTTGTGAATAGAACCCCCGCCAAAAAGCAAGGCCGCGCCCGCAGATGTGCGGTAAACTCAGTTATCTCAACTGCGCCAGAGAACCGTATGAAAAAACTCACATTGATTCTGCTAGCCCTTGCAGCCATTGCACCAGCCGTCACAACTGCGCTGCGCGCGCAAAACGCCACGCCGAACCCGGAAGCCACACTTGCCTACATCCACGGCGCCTGGCAGACGCTGGCCCGTTCCCAGATGGATTGCAAGTCACTGAGCGACTCGAAGGTCGCGACCACGCCGATTCTTTATCTCCCGGCGGGGATGGCTAAGACAAACGAATTGAGCGAGCTTGAAGCACGCTGCGGGATCAAGGTGGTGAACCTGCCGAAGGCGATCGACCGCCTGGGCGACTTGAAGCCGCAGGATCTGCCGGCGCCGGGGTTGCTCTATCTTCCCAAGCCGTACGTGGTGCCGGGTGGGCGGTTCAACGAGATGTATGGGTGGGACAGCTATTTCATCGTACTGGGCCTGGTTGCCGACCAACAGAACGAAATGGCGAAGAACATGGTGGACAACCAGCTTTTTGAGGTGGAAAATTACGGCGCGGTGCTGAATGCGAACCGCAGCTATTATCTGACGCGTTCGCAGCCACCGTTTTTGAGCTCGATGATCCGCGCGGTCTATGAGGCCCCGGGCAGTTTTGCGGACCACACGGCGGCGCGGGCGTGGCTTGCCCATGCGTATGGGCTGGCGCAGAAGGATTACTCGACCTGGACGCGGCCCGAGCATTTGGCGGGCGCCACGGGGCTGGCGCGTTATTACGATTACGGCGTGGGGCCGGTGCCGGAGATGGCCGATGACAACGGCTATTATGCGGATGTGATCCGGATACTGTTGCAGCATCCAAATTCAGCGGACGCGAGGGCGTTTTTGCTCAAGGGCGCGGAGCACCCGGATGAAAAAGAGGCGGCGCGGCTGAAGGTTGTGAGCTGCGATGTGAAGGAGAGCGTGGTCTGTGCGCGGGCGTGGGCAAACGGGTACAGGCTGACCAAGGATTTTTACGCGGGCGACCGCGCAATGCGCGAATCGGGATTTGACCCGAGCAACCGGTTTGAGGCCTTCTCCGGCGCGACGCACCATTATGCGCCGGTCTGCCTGAACAGCCTGCTTTACAAGTATGAAAACGACCTGGCGCATTTTGCGACTTTGCTGGGCATGCCGCGTGAGGCGCTACGCTGGCGTCATCGCGCCAAAGTGCGGGCAGCGGCAATGCAGCGCTACCTGTGGCGCGAGAGCGAGGGTGTTTTCGCGGACTACGATTTTTTGCTCCACAAGAGTTCAGGGTACGCGTACATCACGTCGCTTTATCCACTGTGGGCCGGGGTGGCCACGCAGGAGCAGGCCAACCGCATGGTGAAAAAGCTGAATTTGTTCGAGCGCACGGGCGGGTTGTCAATGAGCCATACGCAGACCGGCCTGCAATGGGACGAGCCATTTGGGTGGGCGCCGACGACGTGGATTGCGACGGCGGGGCTGGCCGAGAGCGGGCACAGGCAGGACGCGCTGCGCATTGCGGGCAAGTATTGCGCCACCGTGGACAAGGGGTTTGCCGAGGATGGGACGATACGCGAGAAGTACAACGTGGTGAGCGGCAACTCGAATGTGCAGGTGCAGACCGGCTACAAGTCGAATGAAATCGGGTTTGGATGGACGAACTCGGTTTACCTGAAGATGCGGGAATTGCTGGCTGAGAAGTAAGGCAAGATCAGCCGCGCTCTGCCTGAAGGATTTGGATTTTTCGCTCGACGCCCCAGCGGTAGCCAGTGGGCGAACCGTTTGCGCCGACGATGCGATGGCATGGGACGAAGAGCGCGACGCGATTGGTGGCGCAGGCGCGGGCCACGGCGCGGGCGGAATCAGGTAAGCCCATTTTGCGGGCGAGCTGCCCGTAGGTGAGGGTGTTGCCGCGCGGAATTTTTTGCAGCGCACTCCAGACACGGAGTTGAAACGCAGTCCCGCGCAGGTCAAGCGGAGGGTCAATTTGTTTTCCGGTTTCAATCGCGGCGATTGCGGCACGGATGGACCCGCCGAGGGCGGCATCGCGCTTCAGCACCGCGGCGGGAAATTCAGATTGCAGCGATTGGACGGCATCCAGTTTTGAATCGGCGAGGGCGAGCCAGCAGAGGCCGCGCGCGGTTGCGCCGGCGATGAGCCAACCGAAGGCGGTTTTTTGCTCGCAGTGACAAATCAGCTCGCCGCGGCCGCCGGCGGCAAAGCGCGCCGGGGTCATGCCGAGATTGGTGCCTTTGTACACCTGGCTTGAGGCGTTGAACCCGGCATCATAGATTGAATCGGTCACGGTCCCTCCTTTGCGAAGCCCGACGCGCAGTTGCCTGGCGCGCAATGCATTCTGGTACGCGAGAGGCGAAACGCCAAAGGCGGCCTTGAAATTTTTCTGGGCGCGGAAGGCGCTCATGCCCGCGCCGCGGCCAAGCTCCACGAGGGGGATGCGACGGCCGGGGTTGTCTTCAATCAGCCGCAGCATGGATGTGAGTTTATCGTCCAGTGAACGCCCTGGCGCATCCGGCTTGCAACGCAGGCAGGGTCGGAAGCCCGCCAGGCGCGCATCTTCAACGGTGGCGAAGATGCGGAGGTTGGTTTTGAGCGGACGACGGGAGGAGCAGGACGGTCGGCAGAAGATTCCCGTGGTCGCGACGCCGTAGACAATCCGTGCTGCGGGGTCCCTATCGAGGATTTGCCGCCATGTCTTTTCGTCAACCATGCCTCTTGAGCCCATATGGCCATGATGCATGAAGTTGGCATGGTATTGCCATCCGAAACTTGCCCGTAATTCCGCGGCTGAATCACAGACCCGATATACTTGAGTAGAACCTGACGATGACCCCGACCCAGACAAGAGAACTGGAACAGGTGCCGACACTGCGCCTGCTGAGCTATGCCTACTTCACCTTCATCTGTTACCTGACCATCGGCCTGCCGCTGGCGGTGCTGCCCTCGCTGGTGCATTTTGACCTGGGCTACAGCACGGTGATTGCGGGGCTGGTGATCAGCGTGCAGTACATTGCGACACTGGTGAGCCGCCCGACGGTGGGCCACTTTTCCGACAGGCGCGGCGCGCGCCCCGCGGTGATAGGCGGTTTGGGCACCGGCGCCTTGACTGGCGCGATGCTTTTGGTTGCGGGCATGGCGGCACCACACAGCAGGATGATTGCGTTGCTGGTTTTGATTGCCAGCCGGCTGCTGCTGGGGATTGCCGAAAGCCTGACTTCGACCGGGTCCACGTTGTGGAGCATCGCGGCCAACGGAAGCGGGAACACGGCGAAGATCATCGGCTACAACGGCGTGAGCACCTACGGGGGCATGGCGTTGGGCGCGCCGTTGGGCGTGTGGTTGAACAATCGCTGGGGTCTCGGCGGCATCGGCGTCTTTGTGCTGGCGATTGGGATGGTATCGATGGTGGTTGCGATGCGCAAGCCGGCGACCGCAATCCATCACGGCAAGCACCTGCCGATCAGGGCGATCTTCCAGCGTGTGCTGATGCACGGGACGGTGCTGGCGCTGGGCGGGGTTGGCTTCAGCGAGCTTGCAACCTTTGTGACGCTTTAT
>JAJXXN010000038.1 GCA_021781075.1 Acidobacteriota bacterium
TGCCGCCGGTGCAGCCTGCAACGGAGTTTGCCGCCGTTGAAACCCACAAGGACGAAAAGGTTTCCATTGCCGTTGAACCCTACGACACGCGCGAAAAAACCTCCATCTTCCGCATCGACTACCTCGCCCACGGCGTCATGCCCATCCGCCTCATCGTCACCAACAACGGCGACACACCCATCAGCCTGCGCGAGGCGCGCATCCTCTTTGAGACGCCCGACGGGGAGCGCATCAACGCGGCCGAGCCGGAGGACGTGGAGCGCCTCATGACCCGCAGGCAGCGTGAAGGCAGCAAAATTCCACTTCCCATGCCGCTGCCGCCCATCCACACCAAGGGCAAGGGAAACTACAAGGACATTGAGGCCGACTTCAACACCTTTGAATACTCCGCGCTGACCGTTGAGGCACACTGCACGCGCGCGGGGTTTCTTTTTTATGATGTGAACGGGTTGGGCGATCCACTGAAGGGAAGCAGCATGCTGATCCGGAAGATTCTGAACGCCGAGGGGCAGGAGCTGTTTTATTTTGAAATTCCGTTTGAAAAATACCTGCGTTCAAAGTCCAGCCAGATGGATTAGGGCGCGGCGAGGAGGCTGGTTGCCCGCAGCGGGTCAAGCGGCCAACCCATTCCTGATGGACAAGAGAGTTGGCACGCCCGCAGATTGAAGGGCAGGACCATCGGGCACGCGATTCAAAGTTGGAACAGGCCGGCTGGGCGGGAGCTACTCGTAGTAGGTGGCGGTGGTCGTGTCGGTTTCCCAGATGGTGCAGTCCTTGACGCGGACGCGGCCATTGGTGATGCGCACAAGCTCCGAGTTGGTCTGGTCGAAAAAGTAACGCGCCAGGTTTTCTGCCGAGGGGTTCAGCTCGATGAACGGCTTGATGTCGTTCAGCATCTGGTGGTCCAGGTAATCAATTGTGGGCTTGAGGATATTTTTCAGCAGCTTGAAGTCGAGCAGCAGTCCTGTCTCGTCAAGTGAATTGCCGGCCAGCGTCACGCGCACCTTGTAATTATGGCCGTGCGGGTTCTCGCACTTGCCATGGTAATTGCGCAGGTAATGTCCGGAGCTGAAACCGGCCTCGACTGTGACTTCATACATTGTGGTTGTGTTGCCCCCGTCCAGTTTTCATTTTAACGTGAAAGTTTTTTCCCGCCCCCATGCAATTCCCTTTGGGCAAAATCCCCTTCAGTCGATCCTTACATCCGGTTCGTTCTCGTCGCCGGTTTTCCCCGCACGCAGCCAACCCTCGATGATTGCGGCCAAATGACGCGGGGTCACGCTCTCCCCGGTCGCGCGCAGCTCGTCCAGCCGCCACCAGCGGAACCCGGCCGTCACACGCGCCTCAACCACATCGCTCATCCGCGGCTCAAATCGCATCGTCTCCACCAAATAAAGCCGCTCTCGCTGGCGAACCCTGCGCCCCTGCCAGTTGAAAGTATGGTCGCGCCTTAACAACATCGGCCCAAGTTGAAATTCCGCCAGGCCCAGCTCTTCTTGCAGCTCTCGCCGCAATGCGCTCTCCTCCGCCTCGCCCTCCTGCACTCCACCGCCGGGCGTCACCCAGAAACCCTCGGCCTCGGGCGATTCGCGCAGTTGCATGAGCAAGACCTCCTGTTGCGGGCTCAACAGGATCGCCCGAACCGCGCGCCGGTCGTGGACCTCAACCATTGCGCCGCCTGTTGCTGCGCCGGGACTGGCGCTCGCTTTGCCGCCGGGCTTCGGTGCGGCGGTCGACTTGTTCAAAGAGGTTGCTCATCACGGCAACAAAGGAGGCCAGCAGCGCGCCAAGCACAAGCAGGAAGCCGACGGAGCGCCACAATGCGGCATTGGCCGGAAGCCCCGGCTGCAGGCGGTACGGCACCAGCGCCATCAACAGGCTCAAGGCCCCGAAAAATCCCAGCGTTCCGGCGAGAATGTAAAAGTTGCGCGACATGATTGCCTGATGCGCTCCCCGCTTTCATTCTATCGCCCGATGGAATCCGCTATTCGCGCAAACCGAAAAAGCGCTCCACATCCTCAATCTGCGTGGTCACGCGGTAGGGCGGCAGGCTCTTCAAAAAAATCTGCCCGTAGCGCTGGGTACGGATGCGCGGGTCAAGCAGCACAAGCACGCCGCGGTCTTCAAGCGACCGGATCAGCCTGCCGAATCCCTGCTTCAAGGTGATTACGGCCGACGGCACCTGGTAATCAAAGAATGGCTTGCCGCCCGACTCCTCAATCGCCTTCATCCGCGCCTGCACAATCGGGTCCGTCGGAACGGCAAAGGGCAGCCGGTCGATGATGACGCAGCTCAGCGCCTCGCCCTGCACATCCACCCCCTGCCAAAAGCTCGACGTGCCGAAGAGCACCGCATTCGGCGTGGTACGAAACTCATCCAGCAGCGCCTTGCGCGGCGCCGTGCCATGCAACAGCAGCGGGTAATCAAGCACCGGCAGAAGCCGCTCATACAACTGGCGCATCTGCTTGTAGCTGGTGAAGAGGCAGAAGGCTCGCCCACGCGTGATTTTCAAGACCTGCACGATGGTTTCGGCGGCTTGGTCGAGGAATGCCTCGGCGCGCGGGTCGGGCAGGTTCGGAGGCAGATACAAGACCGCCTGGCGGTCGTAACGAAAATGCGACGGGACAACGAGCTCGCGGGTTTCCCGCAGGCCGAGGCGCTTCTTGATGTGCTCAAAGCCGCCCTGCACGGTCAGCGTCGCCGAGGTCAGCACCGCAGTCGGAATCACGTCAAAGACGCGCTCCGCCAGCAACTCGGAAACATCGATTGGCGTCGCCTGCAAAAATGTCAGCCGCGACCCGCCTCTGCCCGCGGCCTGTTGAAGTGTCTGGCGGCCCGTGGCGGGCGCGGCGCGGCGCTCCATCCAATAGACCATGTTCGAGGCTGCTGATTCGAGGAGGAACTCAAGCTCGCTGCGCAGATGAGCAGCGCGCTTTTTCAATCCCGGCGCTTCGTCCACACCCCGCGCGTTGTCCAGCTCCGCCTCAAGCCTGCGCAATGTGTGGCGCACACTCAAATACAAATCGCCCGATTGCTCCAGAAAATCCCCGCGCTCCGTGAACGGCTGGCGGCCATCGCCCTCCATGGGCAGGTTGGCAAAGAAGATCCGCGCCCGTTCGCGCAATTGTTGTGTGGCCGTCAGAATTTCAGGCGTCAGCGCGTTGCGCGGCCTCAAAAAATGTTCCGTGTCGCGGGCCAGCTCTTCAAAACGGAGGTTGCTGACAGAAAGACCAAAGTAATTCGAGGCAATCTCCTCGAGCTCATGCGCCTCGTCAAAAATTACAGCCGCCGCTTCGGGAAGGATCCCCGCATCCGGCGCACCCGCCGCCTCGGCGCGCACCGCAAGGTCGGCGAAAAATAAATGATGATTCACGATGATGATGTCGGACTCGAGCGCGCGCCGCCGCATCTCGGTGATGAAGCAACGCTGGTAGTCCGGGCAGCTTTGACCGAGGCATGCCTCGCTGCGCGCATCAAGTTTTTGCCAAAGCACGCTGGACTCAGGCAGCCCGGAGAGCTCGGCGCGGTCACCCGTCCCGGTCTGCTTCTCCCATTCCTCAATCTGCCGGTACTGGTCAATCTCTTCCAGGCCGCTTAGAATCGGCTGCTCGCGCAGGCTCACCAGCTTGTGCCGGCACAAATAATTCTGTCGGCCCTTCATGTAACAGACCGCCAATGGCCCAAGCAGCGATTCAAGAAACGGCACATCGCGGAAAAACAACTGGTCCTGCAGCGCCCGCGTCCCGGTGGAGACTATCACCCGCCGCCCCGTTCGCAATGCGGGCAGCAGATAGGCCAGCGTCTTGCCCGTTCCCGTTCCCGCCTCCACAATCAGATGCCTGCGCTCCGTCAGCGCCTGCTCCACGCTCTTCGCCATCTCCATCTGCCCGGGACGGTATTCAAACGGCAGCGCGGAGTTGGCCAGCACGCCGCCGGGCGCAAAAAACTGATGCACTGTGGGATACTTGCGGGATTGGTTCTCGAAGTCGCTGCGACTCATCCTCAAATCATCATAGTCATCCGGGCTGCCATTCTTTTGAGTGCGGGGCGCGGATGACCGGATTGCGGCAGTTGTGTCGGATGGCCTTGTCGAGGACCCACTGGGGCTAGTAGGCTCAAAAGAATCCTGCCATTGCATCCCATGCCATCCTGAAAGAGCAGTCAGAAAGTGAAAGCCAGAAACATCAATACGATCCGTGTCTTCCTCCTCCTGGCTTGCTGCCTTCTTCCCTGCCTTGGCCGCGACTGTTCCGCGCAACTGCCCGATGACCCGTCCGCCACACAGGAAAATCCTTTCAAGGAGAAGGTGGACCAATTGAAGAGCATCACGCGTTTCATTCGCCCTTCCGAGCGCCCCCACCTGCCCGGCGAACCCCCCGCTGCCCCGCTCACATTCCACGAGCAAACACTCTTCTACGTTCAGCAAACCTTCGGCACCTCCTCCTTTGTGCTCTGCTCATACCCGCCGTTGATTACCATGGGCTTTCCTGAAAAAAACTACCCGCAAGAGTGGAAAGACGGCGCTGGGGCTTACGCGCGCAACTACGGCGACGTCTTCGCCACCCACGTCGCCGCGCAGACCGGCAAATACCTCGTCGCCGCGCTCGTCCGCGAGGACCCGCGCTACTTTGCGGCCACCAGCACCAACCCCGCCGCACGCACCATCCATGCCATCGGCTTCACCCTCATCGACCGCTCCAGGGACGGCGGCTCCATGATCGCCCTCTCCAACATTGCCGGCGCATTCGCCGGCGGGTTCGTCGGCCGCGCCTACCTGCCGCGCGGCTACAACGACAATGTCCACGCGCTGCAGCGCACAGTCGGGCTCTTGGACGGCTCGTTTACCGTGCCCATCCTCGGCACCACCACTCACAACCTCATCCAGGAGTTCACGCCTGAACTTGCGGCGCTGGGCCGCAAGCTGCACCTGGTGCGAAGGCAGCCGGTAGACTGAGCGGCGCGCAGTCAAGCTGACAACATATAAACTGTAGATTGAAGCCCACCATAAACCGCAGCCGGGAGCAGGGAGCCGCATTGGCCAAGTATCACAAATCCGTTGTGCCGTCGCGCGCACGCGCTGAAACGCTGCCGGTGGTGGCCATAGTCGGGCGCCCGAACGTCGGCAAGTCCACGCTCTTCAACCGCCTCACAAAATCACGCCGCTCGATTGTGGGCGATGAGCCTGGCATCACGCGCGACCGCATCTATGGCGAGTACGAGTGGGGCGGCCGCATCTTCCGGCTGGTCGATACCGGCGGCATCATTCCCAATGACCCCGAGCTCATCCCCGCTGAAATCTTCAACCAGGCCAAGGTCGCCCTCGATGAGGCTGATGCGCTGGTCTTTGTGACGGATGTGCGCACCGAACTCGCCAGCCCTGACTATGACCTGGCAAAACTGCTCATCCGAGGCGGCAAGCCCGTCTTCCTCGCCGTGAACAAGGTTGAGGGTACCGGCCTTTCTGCAGAGGCGGAGAACTTCAGGCGGCTTGGGATTCAGCAGGTTTACCCCATCAGCGCGGAGCACGCGCAGGGCATAGGCGATTTGCTCGATGCAATCAGCGCCGCCCTGCCCGGGGAAGGCTTTGAGGAGCCGAAGGCCAAGCGCAAGCAAGAGACCGACGAGCTGGGCGAGGAAGTGCACCGGAGTCATGGGGAATATGAGCCGGAAGAGACCTCGATAGCGATTATCGGCAAGCCCAACGTGGGCAAGTCCACGCTGCTCAATGCGCTGACCGGGTCGACTCGCGCGATTGTAAGCCCGATTGCGGGCACGACGCGCGACGCGGTCGATGAGGTGGTGGATTACCAGGGCAAGACGCTGCGTTTTGTGGACACGGCTGGAATCCGTCGCAAGGGCAAGACGCACCTGATGGCCGAAAAACTGAGCGTCGTCATGGCGCGACGGCATCTTGAGGCCGCCGACGTTGCGCTTCTCCTCATCGACGCAAGCGAGGGCGTCACCGCAAGCGACGCCACCATCGGTGGCTATGCGCATGAGAGCGGCCGCAGCGTCATCATCCTCGTCAACAAGTGGGACCTGGTGACCACCGCGCGCACCGACGGAAAAGCACCCGCTGACCGCGAAATTTATGAGCAGCAGTTGCGCCGCGCGCTCAAATACCTGGATTATGCCCCGGTGATCTTTCTTTCAGCCAAGGAAGGCAGCAACATGGGCCGGGTTTTGAGCGAGGTGGTGCGGGTTGCCACCGAGCGGAGGAAGCGCGTAACGACCGGCGAGATGAACCGTTTTCTCGAACGTGTGGATTTCCAGCGCGCGACGGTCCCCATGGCAAAGCGCGTTCGGATTTTTTATATGACACAGGCCGCTGTTGCGCCGCCGACGTTTATTTTGTTTACCGACCGCGCTGTGAAGCTGCACTTTGCGTTTGAGCGATTTTTGGAGAACCAGGTCAGGGCGAGCTTTGGATTTGAAGGCACGCCGATCTGGTTCAAAGTGCGCGCAAGAAACGCCGGGAAAAAGGGCGGGTAGGGCGTTCAGAAAGCAACCATCGACTTCACTCAATTGTTTTCACATGCACGGTGGCCTGGGTTTCAGGAACGGAGCCGTCGTTCAACCTAACCTCCTCCGGTTTGCCTGTGAGCAGGACCTTGGGCGTGATTTTGCCCCGGGCAGGAATGAAGACGCGCGTGTTTTCGCTGTGGGCGTCGCTTGAGACGGTGAGCTTGACCTCGGCGGCGGCGTAGCCGGAGTTGGCTAGATCCACGGCGACAATCCAAGAGCCCGGGGTTGAACCAGGGCCTGGATAGACGCCCTTGATGGAGAAATCGGGGAGTCCCTTGTCGGCATCGATCCAATCAGCAAGAAGCCAATTGATCTCACGGCCGGTGGCGGCTTGCGTCAGCGCCTGTTCAAAGCTTGCCTCCACGTCGGCAGGGTTATTGCCCTTGGGTTCCGCGCGCAGCACGGCGGAGAGCGCGCCGTCGCCGACGACGTCGCGGAGCATCCAGAAGACATAGTCTGCCTTGTTGCGGGTGTAAACCGGACGGTACGCGGTGGCGAGCGGCTCACCGTCACTGGCTCCCGGGCTTTCCGGTTCTTCAAGCGCAAGGGATTGGCGGCCGGCTTCGAGCAGGCGCATGGCGGCCTCGTGACCGTGCTGTTTTTCAAGCCAGAGGGATGCGATGAAGCAGGCAAGTCCCTCGTTGAGCCAGAGAGGCCGGGCATCGTAGTCGCCCTTTCCAGCCATGAGCCACGCGTGGGTAAGGGAGTGGGCGAGGGCCATCTCGATGCCGTCAATCCGCGCGGCGCCATCGCGCTGCTCATCGTCGTCTAGCGGCGCAACGAGAAGCGCGGCACTTTCAAAGGGTGCGTCGCCGCTTTCGGGCAGTTCCAGCACGTTGAGTCGTGCATCCGGCTGCTGGCCCAGCCAGTTGGAGAGGAAGGGCGTGACGTCGGAGGCGGCAATGCTCCAGGGATCGATGAGGTCTTTTGCCGCAGCCAGGTCGCGTGGCATGAGCCAGAGGCGGAGCTTGCCGGCCTCGTGCAGCGCGCGCTGGGTGACGAAGAGATTTGGCTCGTCATAGCCCAGTTTGAGCGGGGAGAGAGAGCCGTGGGCAATGCCGACGACCTCGCGGTCGGAGTGGGCGTCCTTGAAGGTGAGCTGGATCTGCCGACCGTTGACGAAGGCGGTCAGATTGCCTTCGCCGGGAGCGTACTCGATGGTGAGCTGGAGGCTGAAGTCCATGCCGGCATTCTGGCGGCGATGCAGGGCGAGCACATCAAATAGTTTTGCCTGTTCGCCAAGCAAGACCGGCTGCGCCGCCACCGGGTACCACGCCACGTTGCCATAGCCACGCAAGCCTGTGAACGCGGTGCTGATCCGGTCCCAGTCGGAGTGCTGTGCAAGCCCGTCAGGAGTGCCGATGGCGGTGAGGCGGTCGGCTGCCTGGGGGACGATGCCGGAGTAGAGGAGGTCAAGCCGTGTGGTTGCGCCGGGAGCGAGTGGTGAGGCCAGCGGCAGCGTGATTTCAGTGAGCAGGCCAGTGTGGTCGGCGTCGGAGTGGATTTTGGCCGTGGTGAATTTGACCTCTTGCTCGCCCGCAGGAGCAATGACGCGCGCCGAGTCCCAATGGAGAGTGGAGCTGATCTGGAGGCGCAGCTCGTTGAGCGGTGTATTGCCGTCATTGCGCAACGTGAGCCCTGCGCGCACCGCCATCGACTGCTCCCGCGGCCGCAAGCGAAGGTCCAATGCGAGGGCCGTGATGCGCTCAGCTTGCCGGGTGGGGTTGGCTTTGGCCTCGTCGGCAAGGACGGCCTCAAGGGCTTCACCGCTGGCAATGGTTTCGCCGCTTGGGGGCTGGCTTTGCACGGTGGAGGTGTCATCGTTTTCAGAGCGGGAGAAGATAACCGTGCCATGTAGCTGCTGTGTTTGCGGCACCGGGGCCGGATTTGGCTTTTGCGATGGCTGCTGGGCAAACGAGAAGATCGACAGGAGGGGCAGGAGAACGGAGACTGGGAACTTCATGAGCCGAGGCCTTTCTGCTTTTTTGGCTTGGAGGGCGCGGAGGAGGCTGCGTGTGCTGATGAGCCGGCAGCACGGCGCTGACGAAAGGCCTCATAAAGCACGACTGCGCCCGCAGCGGAGACATTGAGGGAGCTGACGCCCCCGGCCATGGGGATGCGCAGAAGATGGTCGCAGGACCTGCGCGTCAGTTCGTGCAGCCCTTCGCCCTCGCGCCCTAGTACCAGCACGCAGTCGCCGGTGTAGTCGAAGCGGTCGTAATCCTGCGTGCCTCGCTCGTCCAGCCCGATGACCCAGAGGTTTTGCTTTTTGAGTTCCTCCAGCGCGCGCACCAGGTTCACCACGCGGGCGATGCGCAGGTGCTCGGCCGCGCCCGCGCTGGCCTTGACCGCAACGGCGCTGAGCGGGGCCGAGCGGCGCTCGGTGAGCAGGATGCCATCCACGCCTGCGCCGTCGGCCACACGCAGCAGCGCGCCGAGATTTTGCGGGTCCTCAACGCCGTCTAGGGCGAGCACGAGACGGGGCAAGGGTTTGCCGCCGGTGGTGGTGATGGGCTCGTAGAGGTCCTCAAGCGCAAGCATCTGTTGGGGCCTGACAAAGGCAACAATGCCCTGATGCGCCTCTGTCACGGCTAGCTGCGTGAGCTGCTCCCGCGCTTCGCTACGCACCCGGATCCCACGCTCGCGGCAAACGGCAACCAACTCCTCAACACGCTTTGAGGCGTCGCGGGCGGCTATCACCTGGTCGAAGCGGCGTCGACCGGCCTTGAGCGCCTCCTCGATCGGATGGACTCCGTATAAAACTTCCATAGCACCAGTGTAGAGGATTTTATGGGGCGAAAAGCGGTGGTGATTTTTCGAATTTGACGCCATGATTTCAATGACTTACGGTGATTCAGTAGAAAGTTGATCTAAGTGGCCGCAACAATTTGGCATCATTGCGTGTCTAATGAGTTGTTATGAGCCTGACAAAAGCTATTTACGCAGCATCCCCGGCAAAGGCAACGCAAGCTGATCAGCAACTGCAGCGAGAGGAAAATCTTGCCATAGCAGCAGGACTCAAGAGGCAGGACCCGGAGCTGTTGGATCAGCTGATTGACCGATACCAGCACCGCTTGATGCGCTATCTGCTTTATTTGACAAATGACCGCTCCCTGGCAGAAGACCTGTTTCAGGAAGCCTGGATGCGGGTACTCGTGCGCGGAAGCCAGTACAACGGCAAGGCGCGATTTGACACCTGGCTGTTCACAATTGCCCGCAACCTGGTGATCGATTTCCGCCGCAAGCGGACGACTTCGAGTTTGGATGAGCTGTTTGAAGGCGCGGGTGATGATGACCGTCCGATGAGCATTGAATTGGCGGACGACTCGCCCACGCCCTTTGAACAATGCCTGAGCGGCGAGGACCGCCAGCGGGTGAGCGAGGCACTGCACACTCTGGATCCGATCCACCGCGAGGTGATCACACTGCGCTTCCATGAGGAGATGTCGCTTGAGGAGATTGCATCGGTGACACGGGCGAATCTTTCGACGGTGAAGTCTCGGCTTTACCGTGGCATTGCGGCCTTGCGGCCGATGCTTCAAGAAAACAAAATGCCGGACGGAGTGGCTGCGGCTTGATGAATGTGGACAAACCCACGGGCGGCCGGCTCTATGCGGATTCGGCGCGCACGTCAGCGATTGCGCGCCAGACCAAACAGGTGGTGCTGGCCTCGCAGGGCGTGCTGGTGGACCGCAAGCTTTGCCAACAGCGCACCCGCGCGCTGGCGTTGTTTGCCGCGGCATTTATTGTTCTGGCGGTGACGCCGCTGACCTGGTGGTCCGTGGACACGGTCATGTCTGGCGAGCACCCCGGGGAAATAACAAGCCAGATCGCGTTTTGGTTCGCCACACTTTGCCCGGCGCTGATAGCCGCGGTGCTGGTTGCCGGATGGCTGCGCACGCATAAATAAAAGCCGGGGTTGAGGCGAAACTAACTTGGATTTCCTGTCGTCACCCTATTAAGAAGACTGAACCCCACATGGCACAATGAGAATGGGGCAAAATCGCACCTTCAGAGGCAGGCCAGGAACCAACCATGGAGCACCCACAGGACATCAAAGTCAACGAAGATGCGCGGTTGATCCCGCTCTGGTCGATTATTGCTGCGGTGATTGCCTTCACGCTCATTGAATATTATTTCTGGGTCGTTCTTCCCGAGGAACATCGCCACATTCCACCGCTGGGCCTGCGCATTTATCTTAACCTGAGCTGGGGCCTGATGGCGGCGCTGTATTTTCTGCTCATCGGCTATGTGAGCAAGGATGCGCCGCGCCGGGCGATGAGTGCGCGCCTGTGGATCATCCTCTGTTTTGTGATGCCGGGCGGAATCGGCGCGGTAATGTACTTCCTGTTGCGGCAGCCTCTGATATCGCGCTGCCCCTCGTGCTCAACGCATGTGGAGGGCAGCTTCCACTTCTGCCCGCAATGCGATTATCAACTGCGCGCCAGTTGCGGCCAGTGCTTTGCCTCCGTGCACGTGACGGACCTGTACTGCACGCGTTGCGGCCATGACCTTGCGAACGACCAGATGCCGCAACGCCTTCGCTTGCTAAGCTGAGGGCCGGCCGGCGGAATTAAAATCAGCAGTTGTAACCATGCCCCTGACCGCGCTCATCATCGACGATGAAAAACTGGCCCGCGACGAGTTGCGGTACCTGCTGGGCGAGATGCGCGGAGTCGAGGTTATTGCCGAGGGGGCCAATGGCATTGAGGCAATCGAGCTGATTGAACAACATGGGCCGGATCTGGTTTTTCTTGATGTGCAGATGCCCGGCCTTGACGGCTTTGCGGTCTTGAAGCGGCTTCTGGCACGGGCAAAGTCGGAGCCAGCCATCCAGGTGCCGCAAATTATTTTTGCCACCGCCTATGACCAGTATGCCGTGCGGGCCTTTGACGTAAACGCGGTGGATTATCTTCTGAAGCCCTTTGACAGCACGCGCCTGGCGAAAGCCGTGGAGCGGGCAGGGGCGCGGATCGCGGCAAAGGATGCCGTGCCCTGCGAGGAGGATCGGTTTGACTCCCTGCTGAAGATGCTGGCTGCGCAGCGAGGCGCCCCGGCGCGGGTGGTGGTCCAATCACAAAACCGGCTGCTGCTGGTTGACCAGGCGGAGATTTGTTATGCGGCCATCGACGAGGGCGTCATCCGCGTGGTCACGAACAATTTTGAAGGGCTTTCCAAGTGCCGCACCCTCGAGGAATTGCAGGAGCAATTGGACCCCGGGGTGTTTTGGCGCGCGCACCGCGGGTTTATTGTGAACATCAACCACATTCGCGAGGTGGTGCCGTGGTTCAAGTCGAGCTACCAGTTGCGCATGAATGACAAACAGCAGAGCGAAATTCCGGTTAGCCGCGCCCAGACCAAGCGCCTGCGGGAGCTGTTTAACCTTTAGGGCTTGGGGCGCGCGCCAACCGATAAAATTTCTTGAATCATGCGACAATAGATTTGTCTGCGAGTGTGCGAAAGTGGCGAAATTGGCAGACGCACCAGACTTAGGATCTGGCGGGGCAACCCGTGGGGGTTCAAGTCCCCCCTTTCGCACCAATCCATCCTCTGACGCCACGCTTCGCTGAAATCAAAAGCCCGCTGCCCTTTATGGCATTGCGGGCTTTTTGCCGCTCGGGGGATGCGCTTTACATGTTCTGCAGTTGGCTCATGATGTGGTCGATCGTGTGGTTTGCGTGCTCAATGTGCTTCATCGCATGGTGCTTCAAGTCGTGCGCCCAGCCGTTGTCCTCTTCCTTGTTCAGGTCCTGCCACGCGGCGTTTCCAGCCTCGCGTGCGTTGCGGAACCGGTCACCGGGCGTCAGTTTTGCATCGACGGGCGGGTGGTAGTTCAGTGGCTTGCCATCATCGATAGCGGCCTGCCGGATAAGCTGGATCGCGGCATTGATCTCATCAATCGCGTACTGCTCTTCCGCGTTGGTCTTGCCAGTCGGCGTGGGGTGCTCGAGATAGGCGCGCATCAGGCGCAGGTCGCTGAGCGCGTGCAGGTAGGCGGGGTGGTCTTGGGCTTCTGACGGGATGGCCCGGAAGCCCACAAATGCGAGCAAGGCAATGGCTGGGAGAAGGGTCTTGCGGACGTGCATTTTCGTGCTCTCCTGATACTTGTGTTGCGAAGGCCCCGTCCCCGGGACAGGACGGCAGGCTTCAATCGCATGAACCCGGGGGCAAAATAAAAGTTGTTGCCGACGGGGAGCCACCGGCAACAACTTTAAATAAAAACCAAACTGCGAGCCGATGCGCGGGCCTATGCGCCGACCGGCGAGCTGGCATAGACAGGCATCACCCAGTGACGGTACTGGCGCATGCGGCCGTGCGTGGCATCGACATACTGCCGTTGCAATTCGGCGGTGATGGGACCGATTTTCGCGTTGAGCACGTCGTGATGGTCAACACGCACGATGGGCGCAAGGCCGACGGCGGTGCCGGAGAAGAAGAGCTCATCGCAAATGTAGAGCTCGCTGCGGTCAATGGGCCGCTCGACAACCTGGAGGCCAAGCTCATTGTGCGCCAGCTCCATGATGGAATCGCGGGTGATGCCCTCAAGAATGTTCTCCGTGACCGGCGGGGTGATGAGCTTGTTGTTGCGCACCATGAAGATGTTGCAGGTGGCGCCCTCGGCGACGTGCCCGCTTTCGTTGAGGAAGATGGCCTCGTCGAAACCGCAACGCCGCGCCTCTTCGCTGGCCAGCGCGCTGTTCACGTAGGCGCCGCAGATCTTGCCACGCGCCGGGATCATGTTGTCGTCAATGCGCCGCCACGAGCTCACCCCGGCATGGACGCCGTTGTCCGCATGAAGATACTCCCCAAACGGCAGCGCGACAATCGCATGGGCATCCACATCATCCGGGCTCACGCCAACCCGCTCCGCGCTCTTGAACGCAATCGGGCGGACATACACGTCGGTCTCGAAGTGATTGCGCCGCATCAACTCTGCCGTGATCTCACTCAGTTCGCCGGCTTCGGAAGGAATGTTGATCCGCAGCAGCCCCGCGTTTTTCTTCCACCGCGCATAATGCTCAAACGGGCGCACCAGATAAAGCTCACGCCCGGGCGCGTCCCAATACGCGCGGATGCCCTCGAAGACTCCCGTGCCGTAATGCAGGGCATGGGTGAGGATGCCCACATTGGCATCGCCGAGGCGCATGTACTCGCCGTCCATGTAACAAATCAGGTTTGGATCGCCTTGTGCCTTCATTTCACACCTCCACCGCGCAGCGTTCGCGGAAGAGCTGACGGCCCTTCAGCAGTGCGCGTGAATCCAGTTCAACCCACTTGGGGTTTTTGATCATGTGCCGCAACGCGGCGTCCACCGACTCCTGCGGCAGTTCTTCGGCTATCTCCAGCAGTGCGCCAAGCATCACCATGTTGGCCGCGCGCGCGTCGCCTATCTCGTGCGCCACTTGCGTAAACGGCAGCGCGAGCACCTTCACATCCGGGCGATAACAGTCGGCGGGGAACTCTTCACCGTTGTAGATGACCCAGCCGCCGTTGCGCACGTTCAAGTCAAACTTGCGCAACGAGGGCTCGTTCATCGCCACCAGCACATCCGGCTCGGTGACCAACGGCGAATCAATACTCTCATTTGAGATGCGCACATGGCAATTCGAGGTGCCCGAACGCATCTCTGGGCCGTACGAGGGAAGCCAACTCACGTTCAGGCCCGCATCGAGGCCCGCCTCCGCCAGGATTTCCCCAAGCAGCAGGACTCCCTGCCCGCCAAAGCCCGCTACGCGCACGTGCAGGTCGATCTCGATCCGCCGCTTGTCGCCCGCATGGGCCGCGGCATCGTGGTTGGCTATGCCCAGTATCCGCGGCAGCTCCGCAAGCGCCGGCGCGGGCGGATGCGGCGCGTGGGCGACGGCCTCCTTGGTCTTGTCGCGATAAACGCCCAACGGGTACGTCTTCTCCATCACATCGCGCACCCAGTGCTGCGCATCCACCGGGTTGAGCTTCCAGATGGTCGGGCATGGCGAAAGGATTTCCACCAGCGAGAAGCCGAGCCCCTTGACCTGGTTTTCCAGCGCCTTGCGCACCGCTTTTGTCGCCTGCGCAATCTGCTTGTTGTCGCCAAGGCCCACGCGCTCAATGTAAACCGGCGCCTCGAGCGTGGCCAAAAGCTCCGCGATGCGCAGCGGGTAGC
>JAJXXN010000141.1 GCA_021781075.1 Acidobacteriota bacterium
CGTCTTCAACCTGGCCAACCTGCTGCTGGTGGCGGCGATTGAAATCGCAGGCCTGGCCGTAGCCTTCCCTGTTGGCATCGGCCTGGCACTGATTGTGGGCGCAACTTCAAGTTATATCGTCTCCCCATCCGGCAGCCCTCTGCTACTTTTTGGTGGCATTGCCCTTGTGATGGTGGCAATTGTGCTGGATGCCTTGGCCTACAAACAGCGCGAGAGCGGCAAAAACGCCGCGGGCATGCGTGGAATACTGCTCAGCCTGCTGGCGGGAGCATTGATGGGAAGTTTTTACCCGTTGGTGGCGAAGTCAATGAGTGGTGCGGATGCGCCAGGGCCCTATGCGGCGGGGCTGTTTTTTGCCGCGGGCATCCTCTTGTCGACCGTTCCGGCCAACTGGGCATTGATGCGCTGGCCGCTTGACGGGAAACCGCGCGTGGATGGCGCTGGATTCTGGAAGGCGCCCCTCCGCTGGCATATTGCCGGACTGCTCGGAGGAGCAATCTGGTGCACTGGCACACTGGCCAATTTTGTTGCGTCGAAGGCGCATTTGAGTGGCGAGGCAATCAGCCCGGCGGTGAGCTATTCGATTGGCCAGGGCGCGACGATGGTCTCGGCGCTGTGGGGGGTGTTTATCTGGAAGGAGTTTGCCGGCACGCCCAAATCCGCAAAGGTGTTGCTGGGGCTGATGTTCGTATTCTTTTTGATGGGGCTGGGCGCGGTGGCGATTGCGCCGCTGCATTGAGAAGTGAAACGCGCAAGCCCTTCCATTCGTCGATTGAAATGTTCACTATTATTTTTTTGAGGTGTGTGGATGAGCAGGAAACCGGTGGTTGTTGTCGGCAGCATCAATATGGACCTGGTGGCTCATGCGTCGCTGATCCCCCGCCCTGGCCAGACGCTGATCGGTGACGATTTCACCACGACGCCGGGCGGCAAGGGGGCCAACCAGGCGGTGGCCGTTGCGCGCCTGGGCTATCCGGTGGAGTTGATCGGCATGGTGGGCGAGGATGTTTTTGGGGATACATTATTGCGCCATCTACAGGCCAAGGGTGTGAATACCGATGGGATAGGCCATGTGTCGGGCCCGAGCGGCGTTGCGCTGATTGTGGTGGCCGCTGATGGCAACAACACGATCGTGGTGGTGCCCGGCGCGAACAGCAAGGTCACACCGGCGGTGGTGGAGGCGCAGGCCGGGCGCATCCGCGACGCCGGCATGGTTCTCTGCCAGCTTGAGGTGCCGCTGGAGACGGTTTTGCGTGCGAGCGAGATTGCACGTGAGGCGGGAGTCCCGTTTGTGCTGGATCCGGCCCCGGCGGCGGGACTGCCGGAGGCTATTTGGAAGAACTTAAGCTGGATTACACCGAATGAAAGTGAAGCGGCGTATTATTTGCAGGGCAATGGGCATGAGCCGGATGCGATTGCGCGGCAGTTTCTGGGCAGAGGCGTGGGCGGGGTTGTTTTGAAACGAGGCTCGGAGGGCGCGTTTATTGCGCAATCGAAGGAGCTGGCACGCTGGGTTCCACCCTTCTCCGTGAAGGCGGTGGACACGGTGGGTGCGGGCGATGCTTTCAATGGCGGTTTTGCGGTAGCACTCCTGGAAGGCCAGGAGGCGGCGGAAGCCGCGAGATTTGCCGCGGCAACGGCGGCCGTGTCGGTGACGCGGGCCGGGGCGCAGGAAGCGATGGCGACGCGGGACGAGGTGGAGGAGTTGCTGCGGGCGGCGCGATCGAAAGGATGAACGGGCGGGATGGCTACCACTTGAGAGTCTTACTGAAGTTACAAGCGGGGCGATGAAAAACGCTTCGACCACCACTGCGAGATGAATTAACATCAGCATAAGCAAGAGCCCCAAAAACCCAATACAGACCTGTGAGGCACAGATGAGAACGAGCAGCCGGCTTGCATTCATATTCCTTGTGTTTTTGTACCCCGCACTGATGCGCGCGCAGGATGTGCCACTCAACATGGAGGAGCAGCAGATATTCGCGCCAGGCTGCATGAAGCTGCACAATGCCTGGGAGGGACCGGCGACGGTGTGCCCCGCCCACCTGCACGACAACTGGCACCGGTCGCTGAACTTTTGGCGCGAGGAGCGGCGGCTTTACCTTGCCTACGACGGCAAACGCTATGAATTACCCGCATTGCAGTGGACGCAATCGAGCTTTATGCAGCCGCAGGTGATGGTGCACGACCGTTATTTTTATGATGCAGCGACGGGCCGCTATACGGTGGATAAATATCTGGAGGATGTGGACCGGCGCTATGGCGGCGTGGATGCGGTGCTCATTTGGTCCACCTACCCGAACATGGGGGTGGACGACAGAAACCAGTTGCAGATGCTTGAGTCAATGCCGGGTGGCCTTGCGGGCGTGAAGGAGATGGTGGCGGACTTTCACAAGCATGGCGTGCGGGTACTGTTCCCGATGATGATGTGGGACGACGGGACGAACAAGCCGGAGGAGCCCTGGCCGGATGCCATTGCCGTGGTGATGAAGGAGATTGATGCCGATGGCATCAACGGGGACACCCAGAACGGCGTCTCGGTTGGTTTTGTGGAAGCCTCCGAGAAAACCGGGCACCCATTGGTTTTTGAGCCGGAGGACAGCTCGGACGACAGCAATGTGGGCTGGAACCTGATGAACTGGGGGCAATATCAATTCCCTTTCATCCCGGCCGTGGACCGGTTGAAGTGGCTTGACACACGGCACATGGTCAACATCAGCGACCGCTGGGCACAGGACAAGACCAACGACCTGCAATTCGCATTTTTCAACGGGGTGGGCTGGGAGAGTTGGGAGAATATCTGGGGCATCTGGAACGGCATCACTTCGCACGACGCGGAGGCGACGCGCCGCGTGAGCGCGATGGAGCGTGAGTTTGCCAAGTTTCTCGTCAGCCCCGATTGGGAGCCGCTTTATCCGATGCATAACTTTGGCGTTTACTCCAGCCGCTGGCCCCTCGGCGAGGAGACGCTGTGGACGATTGTGAACCGCAACCAGTTCGACCTGGATGGCGGGCAGATGGATGTGCGCGCCGTGGACGGGATGCATTACTACGACATCTACCATGGCGTAGAGCTCAAGCCGGAGAAGAATGGCGATCGCGACACGCTTTACTTCCCGATTGAGGCGAACGGTTACATGGCCATATACGCCACGGCCGGGGAGTTGTCGGCGAGGCAGCAGGAGTTTTTGGCGAAGATGCGCCAGATGACACACCGCCCGCTGAACACCTATGCGCATGAGTGGAAGTATTTGCCGCAGAAGATGGTGGAGACGGGGCCGAGCGTGGCATCGAAAGAAGCGCCGGAGGGAATGGTTCTGGTCCCCGGCGGGGAGTTTCTGTTCAAGGTGCATGGAGTGGAGGTGGAGGGCGGTGATATGCCCGGGCTGGATGTGCAGTACCCCTGGGAGGAGACGCCGCACCGTTTTCATGAGCGCAAGTTGATGGTGAAGCCGTTTTTCATGGACAAATACCCGGTGACCAATGCGGAGTTCAAAAAGTTTCTGGATGCGACGAACTACTCGCCCAAGGACCGGGGGAATTTTTTAAAGGACTGGAAGGATGGGAAGATTCCCGCCGGCTGGGAGAACCGGCCTGTGACGTGGGTTTCACTGGAGGATGCGCGTGCCTATGCGCGCTGGGCCGGCAAGCGGCTGCCGCATGAGTGGGAGTGGCAATTTGCGGCGCAGGGCACGGATGGCCGCCTTTACCCCTGGGGCAATCAACTGTATGCCACGGCGCAGGACCAGCAGGCTGGCGCCGACCCGTTGAAGAGCGGCTTTTATTTCCCGGTCCGTGACGCGGGACGCACGATGCGTGGGCCGGACCCGGTGGATGCCCACCCGAACGGGGCAAGCCCGTATGGTGTGATGGACATGGTTGGCAATGTATGGCAATGGACGGACGAGTTCACGGATGAGCACACGCGGGCGGCAATTGTGCGCGGGGGCGAGTATTATGCCCCGCATGGTTCGATCTGGTACTTTCCGGATGAAATCACCAATGACACGCACGGTAAATTGCTTCTGATGGCGCCGAGCATTGACCGCTCCGGCGGCATCGGATTCCGTTGCGTGAAGGATGTTGCCACGGCTCCTCAAAGGACAGCCGGCAACTGAGCCGGCTTTCCCAGGGTATTTCAGTAGGCGCTCAAATTGGGCGCCTTTTCCTGCGTCAAATTGTCCGCCTGTTGCGTCACTAAAATGGCTGGTCAAAACCAGTCGTTCGCCGGCTCTCAAGTTATTGACTTGCTGACGAATGTTTGAAGGTCAGGAGGCTTATCATGATCAAGTCGCTCAGGTCATTAACTGCATTGGCTGTTTTGGCTAGCGCACCCGTGCTGGTCATTGCACAATCCACCGCTCCAGCGCCGGCGAGCCAGGCTGCTCCCGCGAATCCAAATCCGCCAGCCACACCCTTGACGATGGATCAATTGGAGCAGTTGGTTTCTCCAATTGCCCTGTATCCTGATTCCCTGGTGGCACAGATTCTGGCGGCTGCCACTTACCCGACTCAAATTGTGGAGGCGGAACGCTATCTGCAGGACAACCCCAACCTGACCGGCAAGGATTTGGCCAATGCCGTTGACCAGCAGGATTGGGCGCCGAGCGTCAAGGCGTTAACTGCTTTTCCCTCCGTTCTTTCAGACATGGACAAGAACCTCTCTTGGACTTCAGAACTGGGAGATACCAACTACAACCAGTCGCAGGATGTGATGAGCGCAATTCAAGCCATGCGCGCCAAGGCCCATGATGCGGGCAATCTGCAAAGCAACTCCCAGGAGACGGTAACTCAAGACAATGGCGATTACGAGATAGCACCGGCTGATCCGCAGGTGGTTTACGTGCCGGTTTATGACCCCGCGGTGGTTTACGGTTACCCGGTGGCAATGTGGCCCGGCTTTTATCCCTGGTGGACCATTGGTGACCCGTACATCTCCTTCGGCATCGGCTTTGGCATGGGCCCGTTCTGGGGGTTTGGCTGGGGCTGGAATAACTGGGGCTGCGGATGGGGTGATGACGGTGGTGTATTCTTCGGCGGCGAACGCTGGTACTCGCGCAGTAACGACTTTTATGACCACAATGCCTTCGTGCATGGGAATTATCGCGGCTACGGCGGCGGCGGGTTCCAACATGGCGGGCGCGGCGTCTATGGCGGGAATGGTGTGCGCACAGGGCTTGCCGGCAACCATGGCATTAACAACAATCACATTGTCAATCGCGGCTTCAATCACGGCGTCGCAGGCAATCGTGGCTTGAATAACGGCGTCAATCGCGGCTTCAATAACGGCGTCAATCGCGGTAATGGCTTCGCGGGTGGCGGCAACCGTACCTTGCGCGGCTTTGGCAACCAGGGCAACACACATGCCCACACCGGATTCTTCGGCGGGTTGTTTGGCCACGGCGGCGGGACAGTGAGCAATTATGGCGCGCGCGGGTTCTCCAGTTCGAGAAGCAGTGGCGGCTTTGGCGGTGGCAGTTATCACGGCGGCGGCTTTGGCGGTGGCAGCTATCATGGCGGCGGATTTGGTGGCGGTGGCTTCCATAGCGGTGGCTTCGGCGGCGGTGGAGGATTCCATGGCGGCGGCGGCTTTGGCGGCGGTGGAGGATTCCATGGCGGCGGTGGCCGCAGGTAATCGCGACTGTTGAAGCGGACGGTGAACAAACAATAGCAACCGATTGACACCGAAGAAGATGGAGAGACCGATGATGCTTTGCTTCAGAGAGAATAAAGATTCAGCCGTAATGGCGGCAGTTTTGACAATTGTGGTGGCGCTCAGTTGCGCCACCACCCTGCCGTTGGGCGGACAGACAACAGCCAAGAAAAGCGCGCCCAAGGCGATAGAGGAAGCGCGCACACCCGCAGCAGGACAGTTGGAGTACCCCACTGCCCAGGTAGCTGTCCAGGCCTTCATCACGGCTCTCAGGAATCACGATGATGAGCAATTGTTGAAAGTCCTGGGCCCGGATGGAAAAGGAATCATTTACACCGGCGATGCGACTGAAGACCGCAAGGCGCAGGATGACTTCCTGGCAGCATATGACAAGATGCACCGGCTTCTGACTGAGCAAAGTGGACTGACCATTTTGTATGTGGGCGCTGAGAACTGGCCGTCGCCTCTCCCCTTGGTGCGGGACAAAGGGGCCTGGTTCTTTTACCCCGCTGCCGGCAAGGAGGAGATTGTCTTCCGTCACATCGGCGAGAACGAGCTGAATGTGATTCAGGTTTGTGGCGAACTTGTTGCCGCACAAAAGGAGTATTACTCCACAGCTCATGACGGAGCCACCCAACAGTATGCGCAAAAAATGCTGAGTACAAGCGGGAAGCAGGACGGCCTTTACTGGCCGGTTGCCACGGGCGAAAAGGAAAGCCCTCTGGGGCCGATGCTGGCGGCAGCAGAGGTGCAGGGGTACAACGAACCTGCCTCGCCGCAACGCTCGCCTTTTTATGGGTACTATTTCAGGATTTTGAAATCGCAGGGGGCGAATGCGCCAGGTGGAGCGAAGAATTATCTTGTCAATGGCGCAATGACACGCGGCTTTGCCTTTATGGCTTACCCTGCCGAATACCGCACCACCGGCGTGATGACCTTTATTGTTGGCGAGGACGGCGTGGTTTACCAAAGGGATTTGGGACCGAAGACCACAGAGATTGCAAAGACCATTCGCGCATTCAACCCAACAACCGCATGGGTGAAGGCACTGCCGGAAGAAACAGCCGCACAATAAACTGACCTGGCCAAACGGCAAGAATAATCAAACAGGGAGAGGCTTCCAGGCTTTCTCCCTGTTTTTTGTTTGTTACGTGATTATTGCGCCGCCGCGCCTGTTCATCCGCGGACAATTTCCCTATGTGATGATTATGGATGTTTCTTATCAATGAAATGAACGGCGAAATTCCTGGCTTCCCGGGCAACCGTCGAACGAAGGTTTAGGGTTGCGACTTCATCCGCCTCGCCCGGTTTTTTGAACTCTCGCGATCATAACGACAAAAACTTCTGACAATCCAGTCGTAAGTTTTTGACAGATATTGACCGAACCCCGGATTGCCTAGCACTTTGCCCACCTACTGATGCAATTTGACAGTCAATTATGGACATGGGATTGCTTCTTTGACTATCCGGAAGCTCCTGTGCCCTGGCTTGAAATGGCGCTGCGCGTGTTCCAATTTCAGCCCGCCGCATAGTCGCTTCTGCTAATCAGGATTCTTGTGTCAGAAAGGAATCTGAAGATGCATTGCGCAAATCCGGAATGCAGCCGGGCTGCAAATGATCTGACAATCGGCTTGTTGCGTTTGATTGAGCTTGAGGTTTCACCCGAGCAACGAGTAGCACGGAGCGATGGGGGATTCCCCATTTGTGTGGCTCCTTCTCGCTACTTCTGGCTATGCGAAAAATGTTGTGAGGTTTTGAGCATTCGAAACTGGACCAGCGACGGACTTGTCTTCGAAAGCCGAAAGAGACTGCCTTCGATGAAAAAAACCGTACAGCAGATTGATCTGCCAATGGCGCGGGCCGCGCGTGGTCCCCAACTGGTTGTTGGAAGAACAGCGTGACCAGGGAGCAATGAGGATGACGCCCCTATGGAACAAGCTTCGCGGTCGGCTCGGGTCGTTCTCTCATGGCCTGGTGGCAGTCTTCATGTTGGGGAGCATGTTCGCGGCATGGAGCGCGCCGTTTGCATTTCATAACGGGAGTGCACGAAACACCATTCTGCTCGTCAGTGTCATCGCTGCCAGTTTGCCTCTGTGCATCGAGCTTTTTATTCAACTTGCGCGCGCCAATTTTGGCATTGACATCCTCGCGCTCCTCTCGATCGTGAGTGGCGTTCTACTTCATCAGTACTGGGTTGCCGCCATTGTCATCCTGATGCTTTCAGGCGGAAAGGCCCTGGAGGAATACGCAACCCGCCGCGCGTCGTCTGTGCTGCGTGCCCTCGCTAGGCGAATGCCGCAAATTGCCCACCGGCTGGGATCGGGAAGTGTCATCGAGGACATTTCAGTGGAAAAAATCGCGATAGGCGAAGTGCTCAGCGTCTATCCGCATGAACTATGCCCGGTAGACGGCGTCGTCCTGGATGGCTTGGGCCGGATGGATGAGTCCTATTTGACCGGAGAACCGTTTCTGATTGAGAAAGCACCCGGCGCCTTTGTCCTGTCCGGGGCGGTCAATGGGGATTCCGCGCTGACGATCAAAGCCACGCAAGCTGCGAAAGACTCGCGGTACGCGAAGATCGTCGAAGTCCTGCACGCGTCGGAGAAGAATCGTCCCAAAATCCAACGACTCGGCGACCGGCTTGGTGTCTGGTATACGCCACTCTCTCTGCTGGTCGCGGCATTGGCTTGGATGGTGAGCGGAGACCCGGAGCGCCTCTTGGCCGTTCTGGTCATTGCCACCCCCTGCCCCTTGCTTCTTGCAATTCCCGTCGCAATCACGGGTGCGATCTCCGTGGCGGCGCGCCATGGAATCGTGGTGAAAGATCCTTCCATCCTGGAGAAGATCAAGTCCTGCGCCACGCTCATTGTCGACAAAACGGGTACTCTCACCTATGGGAAACCCATTCTTACCGAGGTTCTTTGCCTTGGTAATTGGCCAAGACGAGAATTGATCCAGTTGGCGGCGAGCCTTGAAAAGTATTCGAAACATCCTCTGGGGAGCGCTGTCCTGCATGCCGCAGAAGAGGAGAAGATTGCTTTACTAAACCCGCAGACAATTCAAGAGGCGCCGGGACGTGGAATGCGTGGTGAAATAAACGGTCACGCGGTAATGCTAACCAGTCGTAAGAAGCTTTCGGAAGCAATGCAAGTGCAACTCGGCGGCCTCCCGACTGGTATGGAGTGCGTCCTCCTCATCGACGATTCACCTGCCGGTTTGCTACGCTTCCGTGATCAACCACGCGTTGAGAGCAAGCCGTTCCTGAAGCATGTAAAGTCGCACCACGGCTTTTCAAAGATTGTGCTTCTCTCCGGAGACCGGCCGGCCGAGGTGATGTATTTCGCCGAGGGTATGGGAATCTCTGAGGTTATCGGAGGAAAGAGCCCGGAAGAGAAGCTTGCGCTAGTCAAGGAATTGACCAAGAAAGAGAATACGCTGTACATCGGCGATGGCATCAACGATGCCCCGGCTATGATGAACGCCACTGTGGGAATTGCGCTCGGGGTCAACAGCGACATCACGTCGGAAGCGGCCGGTGCGGTGGTCCTGCAGTCCTCCCTGGGCAGTGTGGATGAACTGATGCACATTGGAAATAGGATGCGCCACATTGCTCTCACGAGTGCGATCGGAGGCATGGCGCTAAGCGCAGTTGGCATGGGTGCCGGTTTCTTTGGCCTCCTTGCCCCGATTGAAGGCGCAATTCTTCAGGAGTTCATCGATCTCGCCGCGATTCTTAACTCGTTGCGCATGATCCTGCCAAGCGGCCCACTCAGTGATTTTGACCCTCCCGCTGCCAGGCAATTGGCTGAAATCGAATTGCCTCGGCCAGCGGACAAAATGCATGAGGCACCTACGGTGAATCAACATGGATGACTTCAAAAAGCGCGCGCTCTTCGTTGTGTCGATCTGCATTCTGTCGATCCTTTTACTCTGGCTGGCATGGACTGCACGTTATGTTCTTCTTCTACTTTTTGCATCCTGCATCGGCGCGCTGATCCTGTCCACATTGACCAATTGGCTCCGCTCCTGGGTTTCAATGCGCCGTGAAATTGCATTTGCAGTCGTGATTATAGTCATTGTTTTGATGCTTGCTCTTCTGATCTGGACACGCGGTTCCCTGCTATTGCAACAGCTCGGCGATCTGCAATCAAACATTCCCTCCGCGATGCGCCAAATCCATTCGAGACTCCAGTCTGAAACCTGGGGCCGCTGGCTTCTTGCACAAATTGAAGACTCTGAGCAAATGGCGCGCGGGGCCTCATTTGCAATTTCCGGCATCCGGGGCGCAATGTACGTCACCGGGGCAACTATTGCGGCGATAATGCTTGTCACAATCTCAAGTTTGTACTTTGGCGCGGAGCCGGATTTTTATTTGCGTGGCATCCGCCGGATTGTTCCCGAAGGCAATCGCCCAACCTTTGAAGCTTGCCTGGAATCTGTGACGAAAACGGTACGCGCCTGGCTTGTGGCAAGATTGTTATCGATGACTGCGATAGGGATATTGATTTCCAGTGGGTTATTCCTGATGGGCGTGCCGCTGGCGGGCACGTTGGGCATCATCGCAGCACTGCTAACGTTCGTCCCAAATATCGGCCCGATTCTGTCAGTAGTTCCCGCCGCTCTTCTGGCTTTCGCCATTAGCCCAACCAAGGGCTTCCTGACGATTCTGCTGTTTTGTCTGGCCCACTTTCTCGAGGGCAATTTAATTTCTCCGCTGGCTGACCGCGGAATCGTAAAGCTGCCGCCAGCGCTGACGTTGAGCGTACAGCTTCTGCTGGGCTCAATCGCAGGCGTTTTGGGTGTGGCGCTCGCAGCTCCTCTTACTGCGGTGGCACTCAGTATTTTGAGCAATGTATTGCCGCCTGAAGGGTCTCAGCCCACGTCCATCAACTCCGTTCATGAATTGCCAAAGCCTGCCCAAGCTCTGTGACGTAGATTTGCAATTCGAATACTTTCAAATGGATCTTGCACTCCAACCTTTGCGGGAATCAAGCCCCGATGCCAATCCTGGTGGCAGGCTCTCGGCCTGAACACCCTTCATTCATCTCGCACGCGCTCCTGTAGCTGTCTTTAACTGAGTGAATAGTACACGTCGCGTCAGAATCTTTGGACGGAAACGTCAAAATACTCATACCTGAATGGGGAATCAGTCATAAATAGCAAGGAAACTTGTAGTCAACGGCGGGATTTTTTTGCGCGATGAGTTGGCAGTTCGCGTGCAGTAGACCATGGCAGGATCGTGCACACGAACCTGGATGGAAAGGGAGATCAAATGTCAAGGATTAAACAAATCGCAGTCGCAGCTTCGAAGTTTTCATTTGCAACAGCACTGGCCCTGGCTCTGGCTGCCGGAGCAGAGGCTTCAGCCACAACACTGGAGAATTTGCAGGCCGCTTACAACGGCGAAAGCAACGCAAACGCACGCTATCTGGCATTCGCCGACAAGGCGCAAAGCGAGGGGTATGGCGAGGTTGCGAGCTTGTTTCGCGCTGCGGCACGCGCCGAAAAGATTCACGCCACAAACCATGCCGCAGTCATCGAGAAAATGGGCGCTTTGCCCAAAGCACAAATAGAAACTCCCCTTGTGAAATCAACCCGCGAAAATCTCGAGGCCGCCGTCAAGGGCGAGACATACGAACGGGACACGATGTATCCGGATTTTCTCAAACAAGCCAGGGTGGATCGCAACACGCGCGCAGTGAGAACCTTCAATCTGGCCAAATCCGCCGAAGCGGAACATGCCAAGTTATATGCGGCTGCGCTGGCAAATCTCGATCACCTCAAGGGGACACAAGAAGCGGCCTATTACGTGTGCCCTGTATGCGGTTACACCACGCGTGAGGCAAAGTTCACTAGGTGCCCATCGTGCTTCACTTCCAGGGATGCGTTTGAAAAGGTCGTCTGATTTTGGGCTGCCATCGTTTCGTCATTGCATGTTCGACCGCTGAATTAAGAGGATGATATGCTTCAATTTCCACCATTGCCTACTTGGGACTCACTTCACCCGCTCATCATTCACTTCCCGATCGCGCTGCTGTTGTTGAGTCCCCTGTTTGTTTTGATCAGTGCAATCCCGCCGCCGCCCAAAGGCAAACCGTACTTGGTCGCGGCCCTACTGATACTCCTCCTTGGGACCGGCAGCCTTTTTATTGCCGGCTCCACCGGGCACGCAGCCGCTGAGCTTGCCGAACGCGGGGGAGCTGCGGATGTGGTGCTTGAGGCCCACGAAGATCTGGCTTCGGAAACTCAGATTGTTTTTGCCGGATTATCCGCGATTCTTCTGGGGATGTACGTGGTCCCGCTGGTTCTTCGTCGCCAGGAAAACAGGCTGTTTTCCACCCTCCTTCCATTGGCTTTCCTTTGCCTCTATGCCGTCGGGTCAGTGTTCCTGGTGAATACGGCTCATGCCGGTGGACGGCTTGTCCATGAGTTTGGAATCCACTCCATCATGTCTTCAACGATTGATCAACCGACCGCGCTGCCAGACGAATCCACTGCTGCCCAAACGTCGGAGGACCATTAGATTCCCCCATGTTGGTGGAAATAATGCCACAGGGCGTAGAATTTTTCTGAATGGGCTATATAGCCAGATTAATGAATCGGAACTTCCACTCACTCGAAAGGCAGGAAGCTCCGGCTTTCAAGCGGCAGCTGACTGCCTTCGGCCTGCTTACTCTTTTTGTGCTCGCCATACTGCTTCTGTTGCACACGCTATTCGCAACGCTGCTTGGCAAGCCTTCACTTGCAGTTGTGCTCCTGCTCGGTCTGAGTTTCTCGCTCAAGCTGATCGAGATCATCTGGCTTCAGGGCAAGCGGGATGGCCTGACGGAGAAAGCAGCGCAAATTGAAACATTGGTTTCAAATGCTGGAATCTTCCTGCTGGCATTTCTGCTTGTGTTCTACACCAATCGGGATGACCCGCCTTATTTTGTCCTGCTTGCCATTCCCATCCTGCAATGTGCTTATCATCTTGGGCTTGCCTCCACACTCCTGACGATCATCACGGCTATCAGCATGATGTTTGCATGGATACATCATTACTTCAGCGTGCATCCGCCGGCGCGGCCAACAGAGTACCTGGAATACGGCATGATTGCCGTAATTTATAGCCTGATCGGGCCGCTTGTCTGGTACCTGGTCGATCAGCTGAAGCACAAAGAAGCGCGGCTGTATGAAAAGATGTCTGAACTGGAATCGGCCCGCGAACGTCTTGTTGCGGAAGAAAAGCTTGCCGCAGTCGGACGCTTCGCGAGCGGTATCGCCCACGAAATCCGAAACCCTGTGGCCATGATCGTGAGTTCCCTGGCAACCGCGAAAAACACATCTTCCGAACCCGTCGAGAAGGAGGAAATGTTCGTCATTGCGCAGCGGGAAGCCAAGCGTCTCGAAAGGCTCACCGGGGAGTTTCTTTCCTATGCACGCCCCGTGCAGCCCAAACTCTCGCTTGTCTCAATTGATGACATACTTGGGCACATTGCCGACGTGACAAGGATGCACTGTGCCAATCGGATCATCGAAGTGAATTACACGGTCGTAGGCGGTTCCGAAGCCGTCGTTGATTCCTCCCAGATCGAGGCTGCTCTGCTCAACCTCTCCTTGAATGCCGTGGATGCAACCCCCGATCGGGGCCGGATCGAGCTAAGATCACGCATCGAATCAGAAACACTGTTCATTGACGTGGAGAATACCGGCGAACGAATCCGCGAAGAAAATCTGAAGCGGATATTCGAACCATTTTTTACCACCAAGCCCGGGGGCACGGGACTGGGTTTGGCCATTGCCCGTGGAGTGGCAATCGCGCACGGCGGGGATATCTACGTGAGCAAAAATGAAGATGGAGCAGTTGTCTTCACGATGACGCTGGTTAAAAATCCCCCAATCTTGAATTTGAAAGAGAAGTCAAATGGCGAAGGTATTGATTGTTGATGACGAACAGGGGATGCGGCGCATCCTGAATGTGAATCTTCGCAGGGATTCCCATGTGGTGGTGGAGGCATCAGGGGCCGTGGAGGCTCTCGCGCTTATCAAACGCGAGGACTTCGACGTGATCCTGACAGATCAAAAAATGCCTGACGGAAGTGGCCTGGATGTCGTTCAGGCTGCGCATGATGACGACCCCACAACATCCGTGATTTTTCTGACTGCCGTGGGCACACTCGAACTTGCCGTTGAAAGCATGCGGCGCGGAGCATTCGATTTTCTCAGCAAGCCCTTTGATCCGGAAATCATCCGCGCAACCGTAAATCGGGCTTCTGAACGCACCGCGCTGCTTCGCGAGAATGCCGTCCTTAAAACCACGGTCCGCAAGCTGGAAGGCGCCGACGACATTCGTGGAGGCGGTCCTGCGATTTGCACGGTTCGGGACTTCATCGCACGTGTTGCACCCACAAACAGCACCGTGCTGATCACGGGTGAAACCGGGACCGGCAAAGAACTTGTTGCCCGGGCCATTCACCGGAACAGCTCGCGAGCCGGCAAACCGTTTATTGCCATCAATTGCGCCGCCGTTACTGAAACCCTTTTGGAGAGTGAACTATTTGGCCATGAACGCGGCGCGTTCACTGGAGCCGACCGGTCTAGCCCGGGGCTTTTCGAAGCAGCTCATGAGGGATCCATCTTTCTTGACGAAGTTGCTGAGATGTCTCCTGCGGCACAGGCAAAGCTGTTGCGCGTGCTCGCCGATGGCGAGATTCAGCGGGTTGGATCTGCTGTCACCCGCCGCGTTGACGTGCGGGTTCTGGCTGCAACACATCGGAATCTTGAAGAGCGGGTGAAGGATGGGATCTTTCGCCAGGATCTCTACTACAGGCTTGCGGTTGTTCCCGTTCACCTGCCACCGTTGAGAGAGCGCCCTGAGGATATTGTCGAGTTGTGCGAAAGCCTCATTCTAAGAATTGCGGCGGAGATGAAGATTCAAGGCAAGCGCATGACTCCCGCAGCCATCGAGAAGCTACGGAGTTATCCGTTCCCCGGGAACATCCGAGAGCTTAGAAATCTGCTGGAACGGGCGCTCA
>JAJXXN010000033.1 GCA_021781075.1 Acidobacteriota bacterium
GACGCGGTGCTCGGTGAAGAAGGTCTCCCAGACATCAGGCTGGAGCTGCTTGATGCCAAGCGAGAGGCGGCGGTTCTCCGGCTCGACGCCGAGCACAACAGCCTTGACCTTTTCGCCCTTCTTGAGGACCTCGGAGGGGTGCTTGACGCGCTTTGTCCAGCTCAGGTTGGAGACGTGGACAAGGCCGTCGATTCCCTCTTCAATCTCGATGAAGGCGCCGAAGTCGGTGAGGTTGCGGACGCGGCCCTCGACAGTGGTACCGGCGGGGTAACGCGCGGTAAGGTGCTCCCACGGATTGTCGAGGAGCTGCTTCATGCCAAGCGAGATGCGGCGGTCCGAGGGGTTGACGCTGAGCACGATGGACTCGACCTCGTCACCCGGCTTGACGAGCTTGGAGGGGTGCTTCATGCGCTTCGACCAGGTCATCTCCGAGACGTGGACGAGGCCTTCAATTCCCTGCTCAAGCTCGACGAAGGCGCCGTAATCGGTGACGGAGAGGACGCGGCCCTTGACGCGGGCATTGATGGGATAGCGCTCAACGGCATCGAGCCAGGGGTCGGGGGTGAGCTGCTTGAAGCCGAGCGAGACGCGCTGCTTGTCCTTGTCGAACTTGAGGACCTTGACCTGGATCTCATCGCCGACGTTGACCAGGTCGCGCGGATGGGTGAGGCGGCCCCAGCTCATGTCGGTGATGTGGAGGAGCCCGTCAATGCCGCCGAGGTCAACAAACGCACCGTAGTCGGTGAGGTTCTTGACGGTGCCGGTGAGAATGGCGCCCTCCTCGAGGTGCTCGAGTGTGGCGGAGCGCTTGGAGTTGATCTCCTCCTCGATTATCTCCTTGCGGCTGATGACGACGTTGCCGCGCTTTTTGTTGAGCTTGATGACGCGGACCTCGAGTTCCTGGCCGATGTAGCCGTCGAGGTTGCGAACCGGGCGCACTTCAATTTGCGAGCCGGGCAGGAAGGCCTTGAGGCCAATGTCAACAGTAAGCCCGCCCTTGACGCGGCTGACCACAATGCCCTTGACGATGGTCTTTTCGTTCGCGGCCTTCTCGATGGAATCCCACACGCGCAAGCGCTGGGCCTTCTCATAGCTAACGAGGTATCCGCCCTCGGGCTCTTCGCGCTCGATGACCACTTCAATGGATTCGCCAGGATTGAACTTCACGGCGCCGGTATGGTCGACCACTTGCTCAAGCGGCACCAGGCCTTCGGACTTGAGCCCCACATCCACAACAAGATGCTTTTCTGTCTGCTTGACCACGGTGCCGGTGACGACGTTGTCGCCATAGGCTTCGACGGCAGCGGCCTCCGCGGCCTGCTCGCGTTCAAAGGCCTCGAGTGCCGCGGAGAAGTCCTCCGCGCTTTCAAAACCAAGTTCGTGGGGTTCTGTAGCCTTTGCGGCAGGCTGGGCCGGTGTTGTGGGGGTGGTGTCAACGGTGGTGGTGGCTTCGGTGTGAGGCGTTGACTCGGGCGCTGAAGCGGATGCTTCCTGCGCAGGCTCAAGGGTTGGGGTTTCGAGTTCGGTGTTCAGGTGGGTGCCTTCGGTTTGAGGATTAAGGACGTCGGTCATGCTACTGGCTCCGCAGTTCCTTGCCCGTTTCATGCCTTTCTATGCATGTGCGGACAGTGGACCTCGACTCATCGTCTTTGACTACTTCGGTCAGGTTCCGTGGCGCTTCCCGGTGGAGTGTGCGCGGTTCAAATTCCGGGGAGACAACCGTGTTAGCCGAGTTTGTCGGCGGTGCGCGGATTGAAACCCCATGGTGGAAGCGCTTTGCAGGTTTCGGCCGACTGTGCGCGGCCACGGTTCACTGCAACAATCCAAATAGGAAGCTACACTTTAAGTATAGCGACGGGCGAGCGGCACAGTCAACGCGGGTTTGCCGCCGGCAAAACTGGCGCAACCGAAAATTCATCGGCCGTTTGCAAATTAGCCCACTGGACGGTGCAGTTGCTCAGTGCCGGGGCTCACAATCCTGGTCG
Organism: Acidobacteriota bacterium; assembly: GCA_021781075.1. Classification (GTDB taxonomy): domain Bacteria; phylum Acidobacteriota; class Terriglobia; order Terriglobales; family Acidobacteriaceae; genus CAIMNN01. The sequence goes on from JAJXXN010000033.1 coordinate 1,986, forward strand.
CGGCTGGTTTTGCGGCTGCGCTATGATTGACCCAACCGAGGATTGAAGAATGGACCATTTGTGGAGCCCCTGGCGTTATCAATATGTAACCACGGCAGATTCGGCAACGCGGGCGGGAGTGCCGGCGGCGCTTGCATCCTGGCCCGGCGACCACCACTGCGTCTTTTGCAACCTCGCCTCGAGCGTGGAATTTGCGACAGGTAACGGGATGGGGATTGAGGAGGCCGAGGCGGCGGCCGGCTTGATTTGGCGCGGCGAAAATAATTTTATTTGCCTGAATGCATTTCCTTATACTTCGGGCCACATGATGGTAGTGCCATACGCGCATATTGATGCGCTCTACTCCCTGCCGCGCGCAGCGGCGGAAGAGATGATGGCACTGACGCAGCGCGCCGAGGCGGCCTTGCGCGCGCTGTACAAGCCACAGGGGATCAATATCGGGATGAACCTGGGGCAGGCGGCGGGCGCGGGGGTGGCCGGGCATATCCACATGCACGTGCTGCCACGCTGGACCGGGGACACGAATTTTATGACGACGGTTGCCGAGACCCGTGTGCTGCCGGAGGAACTGGCGGCGACGTGGAAACGGCTGCGAGCGGAATTGGCGAAATAGCGCACGGCGGAGAAATGGACACTGGTATATACCAATTGGGGGGCGCGCCTTGGCGACCAAACCAAAATCCGCCACCGGCCATGCGACGGCAAAACTGTTTATGAACGAAGCGGGTGAATCGAAATTTCCTTATGGTTATGTGCCTGCGCATTAAAAAAGAGCGTTAAAAGAATTGTGAGAGCCTTTCATTTGGCGAGCGGCTGGAACAGACATGTGAATTGAGCCAAGCGGCGTGGGAGAAAATCGGGGTTGTACGTGATGCGACAAAGCCGAAGGATAAAACGATTCGGGTTGTAAATCACGATGCAAAATGAGAATCAATGTTTCGAATCTTTCCCGGCGATTCATGCATGGCTGACAGGGCGAACTACTCCGTGTCTTCAGCGCCAATTGCGTTGCCCCTGCATCTTTATGCCTTACCCAATAGACATCAGGTTGTTCGATGTTCAATGACTGGGCAACAAATCAAATGTGAGCATCATCAACCCTCGCGCATCGATCCAAGATGCGCGAGGGCCAGCAACTGGCTCAGTGATTAAGTTTAATTTTCACAGCTACTGCAACAACCCCGGCTCGTCGTCCTTCAGCTCCTCGGGGGGGATGATGACAGCGGCGGCAACCTTGTCTTCGGCCTCGAGGTTCAGCAGGCGGACGCCCTGGGTGGCGCGGCCGGCTTCGCGGATTTGCTTGGTGTCGATGCGGATGATCTTGCCCCACTGGCTGATGACCATCAGCTCGCTCGAGTCATCGACCAACTGGATGGAGCTGACCTTGCCGATGCGCGGGGTGGCATTGACGTTTTTGACGCCCTTGCCGCCGCGGGATTGGAGGCGATACTCGTCCACGTCGGTGCGCTTGCCGAATCCGTTCTCGGTGACGGTGAGGATGCGGAACTCGCCCTCCTTGTGCTTTTTGGGCGTGATGGCCATGCCGACCACGTAATCGTCCTTGCCGATGTCGATGCCGCGTACGCCGTAAGCGGGCCGGCCCATGGAGCGGACATCGGCCTC
>JAJXXN010000060.1 GCA_021781075.1 Acidobacteriota bacterium
AGACGGTGCCGGGGCAAGGGTGAAAAGGTGCGGCAAGAGCGCACCGCCCGCGCAGTAATGCGCGGGGCAGGGTAAACCCCACACGGAGCAAGACCAAATAGGGAGGGATGCAGGTGCTGAGAGCCAGGCACCCGCGGCGCGCCGGCCCGGCACGCATCAAGGCGGCTCAAGCTATCGCCGAAACCTCCGGGTAGGTCGCTGATGAGCGCGCGCGGCAACGCGCCGCCTAGAGGAATGACCGCACACGACAGAATTCGGCTTACAGGTCCTTTTGCTGAATTCCGCACCACGAGCCCCGGCGGCATCCACCGCGCGGGGCTCTCCCATTTGCCGCCTCCCCGCACCCCATGCAGTAGACTCATCGCATGATCCGCCATCGGCTTCCACTCTCCCTGCTGCTCACACTCGCGCTCGCTTCTTCCAGCCTTGCGGCGCAAGCCCGCGTGTCGGACCCTGGCCTTGCCGGCAAAATCCAAAAAATCCTCACCGAGCCGGAGCTCGTCCGCGCCACCTTCGGCATCAGCGTTGTCGATCTCGATGGAAACCCCATCTATGCCATGAACGACGGCAAATTGATGCTGCCTGCCTCAAACGCCAAATTGACAACCACCGCCGCCGCCTTCGCGCTCCTGCCGCGCTCGCTAACCTGGACCACCCAGGTTGTCGCCACCGGCCCCATCGACGCGCAGGGCGTTCTCAACGGCGACCTTGTCCTTCTCGGCGTTGGCGACCCCACGCTCAGCAACCGCCATTTCCCCTATGAATCACCCGCCGAGGCCGAAGCCCGCAAAAACGCTGAAGCCGCAAACGCCACCGCACGCAAACCAGACCCCCTCGCGCCACTCGACGCTCTGGCAGCGCAGGTCGAGCAGCTCGGCGTTCGTCAAATCACCGGTTCCATCATCGGTGACGACACGTTCTTCCCCGACGAGCCTTACGCCACTTCCTGGGCGTGGGATGACCTCATGTGGCCCTACGGCACAGGCGTCTCCGCGCTCACCTTCAACGACAATGCCATCGAACTCAACCTTGAACCCTTCGCGCAAATGCCGGGGACCCTCGAAGCGCGCTGGGTGCCTGATGTCCCCTACTTCGCCATGGATAATTCCATGCGCATCGCAGCGCCCGGCGAACAGCCGCATCCCGGCCTCGATCGCCGCCCCGGCAACATCACGCTGCGCGCCTTTGGCACCGCGCCCGCAAACGGCTTTCACGCCGCCCTCGCCGTCGAAGACCCCGCCGAGTTCACCGCGCAGGCATTCCAGGCCGCTCTCGAAGGCCGCGGCATTCGCGTCACCGGCCAGCCCGAGTCCGCGCACCGCTTCTCCGTCAACAGCGAGGAGTTCAAGGACGAGCGCGCCCGCACTCTCGTCGCGCAAAAAATCACCGAGGAAACTGTCCTGGCCCCCGCCAACGGGCGCACCGTCGTTGCCCGCCGCGTCTCCGTGCCCATTGTCGAGGACCTCACGCTCCTCAACAAAGTCAGTGAAAACCTGCACGCCGAGCTTGTCTTCCGCCTCCTCGGCAAATTGCAGGGTGAAGACGGCAGCATCGCCGAAAGCGCGCGCGTCGTCCATCAGTTCCTCATCAACGCCGGCATCGACGAAAACGACTTTTACCTCTTTGACGGCTCCGGCCTCGCCATGGGCGACCAAATTACCCCGCGCGCTTTCACGCGGCTGCTCACCTACGCCGCCAAACAGCCCTGGGGCGATGCGTGGCGCTCCACCTTCCCCATCGCCGGCGACGATGGCACACTCGCGCACCGGTTCACGAATTCGCCGCTCAAGAATCTTCTCCAGGCAAAAACCGGCACCCACTCCGAGGCCAATGCGCTCTCGGGCTACATGCAAGCCAAAAGCGGAAAAACCATCGCCTTTTCCATCCTCGTCAATCAGCACCGCCCCGACAGCGAAACCGAGATTCACGCCATCGACCGCATCTGCGAGGCGATTTACGATTCGGAATAAATTCGCGCCACACGCCTTCCGCCGGACTTTCGCGCAGGATGGAAAACGGTTTTCACTGTTATCATTCTTACTGTCATGAAGACTTTTTATTCATTTTCATTGCTCGCGCTGGCCGCCTCGCTCATGGCGGCCACCGCCTGCAAAAAACTGCCACCCTCCAAGCCCGCCTCCCAGTGGACCGCGCAGGAGGCCAGTGGCGCCGCGGTCTATAAGAATTACTGCGCCCGCTGCCACTACCCCAACAACACCTACGACCTCCATGGCCCCGGCCTGCAGGCTCTCTATAAACAGAAGTACATGCCCTCGGGCGCGCCCGCCAATGACGAGCGCATCACCACCATCATCCTGCACGGTCGCGGCATGATGCCCGCCACCCAAATCACCGATGAGCAGCTCGCCGACCTGCTCGCGTACTTGAAAACGCTTTAAGCGCCATCCCCATGACCAGCGAAGACAACAAATCGCCGCAACCGAAACGCCGCCTGCCCCTGCCAGGGCTCGCCGCCATCGCGCTTTATCTGATGCTGCTCGCCGGCATCAACATTGTCGGCGTGGCCCGTGGTGATATTCGGCCCGTCTATCTTTTCTTCTCCGCGGCTTTCCTCGCCTCCGCCTTTGGGCTGCTCTTACTTTTTCGATGGGCCTGGGTCATGGCCCTTGCCGCGATTGTGTTGATGGCCGGCCTCTTCTTCTGGAAGTTTTACGGCGGGTACGAGGGGTCAAACCTCGTTCAAGGCGCGCTCAACCTCGTCTTCTTCCTCTACCTCATCCGCCCTGAAGTCCGTGAAAAGCTCCTCTAGCGCGGAATCTCCGTGCCGCAATGTGTCGTCGCCGCATTTTTCACGTTCACGCATTGGTTGCCGGTCAACTGCGGCGCGCCCTTGATCAATAGGCCATTGGGCAGGTTGGCAATGTAGTTGTTGTTGATGCTCCCGCTGATTGCCGATTCAAATGAGATTCCCATGCCATTGGCATTCGTTTGACCCATGATGTAATTGCCCGTGACCAGCACATAACCCTGCGCCGGGTTCGAGCCGCCGACCAGGATTCCTATCGCGTCGTAGGCGGTGTTGGTCATCTCGATGTAGTTGTTGGAAATCAGCGACTCCGAGTAACTTTTCCCGCTCCCAACGCTGGTCGCGATGCCGAAGCGCGCATTGTTGATCACAATCCGGTTGTTGGTGATCAGCGCCCCCGAGCCGTAATCATTGATCCCGCCGCCGGTGTTCGCGGCATCGGAGTCACTGATGAAATTTCCCGTGATCACGCACTCCTGGCACTGGCCGTTTGAAAGGCCCAGCGTGATCGCCGCCGGCCCGTGCGTCTTGTTCCGGCTGCTGACAAAAAACTGGTTGTTGTTGATCTGCATCTGGTATGCGGTGCTTGATACGATCGCAGAAACATTGCCCCCGGTCGCATTCTGCTCCGGGTACGTCAGGTAGAAATTGTTGTCATGGATGTGCGTATTGACCATTCCCTGCGAGAGGTTCAGGATGCTGCCTCCGCCCATGCCCCCGCCCATGCCCATGCTGAAATCGTTGTCGTGGATGAAAATGTCGCGAAAGCCGTCCGCCAACTGCCACAGCGTGCCGCCGTGCTCCATCACGTAGGTGTTGCCCGCCACCTC
>JAJXXN010000109.1 GCA_021781075.1 Acidobacteriota bacterium
CGGTCACGGTCATCCGCGAGATCAGTGAGAACACCAACCTGCTCGCCCTCAACGCATCGATTGAGGCCGCACGCGCTGGTGGGCATGGGCGCGGTTTTGCCGTGGTGGCGCAGGAGGTTCGCCAACTCGCCGAACACACGCGCAAAGCCACGGAGGAAATCGGCGGCATGGTGGCCAGCATTCAACAGCAGACTGTCAGCACCATCCAGGCCGTTGAGGGCAACCGCGCCAACATTGAGCAGGGCCGCGAACGAACGGAGGAGGCTCACCGCAAGCTTGATGAGATCATCCACCGCGCCAAGGAAACCGACAACTTTGCCGAAAGCACCTTGACCGCCGCAGAGTTGCAGGCGAAAAGCACGGGGGAGATCAGTGAACGCGTCAGCCACGTCAGTGAATTGGCAGGGGCAAGCCGCGAAGCAGCGATTGTAACCGCTGAAACCGCGCAGCAGATCGCCACTACCGCCGGCGAACTGGACCGCATCTTTGCGCAATTTATTCTCTGACTCTGTGCTGAATGCAATTATGCCGGCGTGCACGGGTTGTCAGCTTGATGGCGTCGGTGTCAGTACAGGCTACTGCGCTGTATCGCCCTTGCCGCGTGTGGTCAGGCGCTTGAGCAGAAACTCACGCACCAGGTTTTCAGCGGCGCTGCCGCCAATATCAATCAGGGAATTGTAAAAAACCAGCGAGGTGCCGCGGTCGCCCGGCGGATAGTAGAGGTTTGAGATCGCACCTGCGGTCAAACTGCCAAGGATATGAGAGTAGTTGGGTTGCTGGCGGCCGTTGTCACCACGGATCATCACCGACTCCCCAACCGCGTAAAAAAAGCGCGACTTGAAGGTGCCTGTCCCCTTGTAAAAATAGCGCGGGTCCTGGTGGAAGATGGCTGGATAAATGGCGCTACCGGTAAGCCGCGCGATTGTGGCCGTTGCCATCACGGCGCCATAGCGCTTGCCGTATCCCTCTGCGCCGCCACCATAGCCGGAGAATGCATTTTGCTGCTGCTCAATGCCTGCAATTGCGGCGTAACTTAGAAACGCTACGGGGTCGATGACCGAACGAACCGCAAGCTTGTATTTCTGTTTCGCGCCAAGCGGCGGGGCGTTCCAGTCGTAGGCGCTGTAAAAATTCGGCAGCACGCCGAGGATTCGCTGCTGCTCGGCGATGTGAATCTCCTCCTCGGCAATCTCGTCCTTGCGGCCATAGACATGGATCTCGGTTGTTGCGCCGTTGAGCGGCAGCACCACGTTGGGGACAATGCGAACATCAGCCTCGCCGAGTTCAATCAGAGGCGAAATATATTCACCCATGCCAGGTGAGCGGGCCACGATTTTGTAATGTCCTGCATTCAGGTTTTGAAAGATGAAAGCCCCGTTCGCCCCTGAATGCACCGCTTCCTTGAGGTTGTCCTGTTCATCAATGAGCTTGACGAGCGCCTCGGGAACAATCTGCCCGCTCGGGTCAGTGACTGTTCCGAAGAGGCTTGAGGAGTGGTGCGAGTCGGCAGGGGTCGCGAGTGCCGGGGCCGGCGCATTGGGCAACTCCGCGCCGCCCGGCGTGGCATTGGAATCGGCTTGCGCAAAGATCGAACCCGCTGACAGCAGCAGGAAAAAAAGGAAAGTGACGCACGTCTGCAAGATGCACTGCCCCCGTGGCCCATTAGAATGAGCCTGAATATATAGCTCTATTACATTTGACGTTACGCGAATGCGAAATGGAGCAGAAAACTTGATGACAATTTATTCATAGTGGGAAAAGTCATCTGGATGCTTTGATGCAATCCATTTTGGAGCACTTTTACCCGCAGCGGGCATGGTGAATGCCATGCGCAGGAAACCCTTCATCGACTTATGTTTTGAATTGCCTTAACGAGGCCGGGGATGTCGTGGGGCATTGCTTCGGCGGCCGGTGGCCAGGAGTTTTCACGCAAGGTTTGTGAAGTAATGGGGCCAATGGAAGCGGCTTGGACTTTGGACAGGGGCCATGGAAGATTGGCTGCCTCCGCGGCGGCGCGGAGATGCGTGACGGAAGAGGAACTTGTGAAAGCCGCCAGGTCCATGCCCTTCTCTAATGCAGCCACAAGCTCTGCGGGAGCAGTGGCAGGCGTCTGGTTGCGATAAGCCTCGACAATTGTGATCTTCGCCCCGAGGGAGCTGAGCGTGGCGGGGATTATGTCGCGTGCAATGGCGGCGCGGATGAGAAGGATGCGCTGACCGCTGACGTTGAGCCGTTGGAATTGATTGAGAAGACTTTCAGCGACGTATTTCTCCGGGGTGAGGGAGACGGAGAGGCCCAGGCCTTCAATTGCGGCAGCGGTGGCGCGGCCGACGGCGGCGATGTTTTTGATTTTTTCCGCTGATAATTTGATGTTGAGGGCAACGGCGCGGGAGGCAAGGGCGCTGACGGCGTTGGTGCTGGTCAGGATGAGCCAGTCGTAAGTTGGGAGGCTGAGGATTGCCGAGTCGAGCGGGGCGGGGTCTGCGGGTGGGACAATTTCGAGGACGGGGACTTCCACAGGCTCGAAGCCGGCGGCGCGGAGGGCGTCACTTAGATTGCCTGCCTGATCCGCGGCGCGGGTGACGAGTACGCGCCTCGGGTTCACGATGGCAGCTCCAACAACTCACCTGCGCCCTGCTGAATGAGTTCCGCTGCGAGGGCTTTCCCAAGGGCGACGGGGTCGGTTCCCTGCTGGCGGCCTTTGATGATGCGCGAGCCGTCGGGTGCGGCAACAACGCCCAGGATTTCATGACCGCCTGAAATTGGTCGGCAGTGTGCGCCGATGGGGGTTTGGCAGCCGCCGCCAAGTGCGTTGAGAGCCGCGCGTTCAGCGGTGATGGCAAAGCGTGTGGCGGGGTCGTCGAGGAATGCAAGCGCAATGCGGGTGGCTTCATCGCCAAGGCGGATTTCGATTCCAAGGGAGCCTTGGCCGGTGGCGGGACAAATCACCTCAGCACTGATGCGTTCGCGGATCCACTCTGTTTTTCCAAGGCGGTCGAGTCCTGCGGCGGCGAGTAGAATGGCGTCGACCTGGCCCTCGGAGAGTTTACGCAGGCGTGTATCAACGTTGCCGCGGAACTCCACCAATTGGAGGTCTGGACGAATGGCGCGGAGTTGGGCGCGACGACGGGAACTGGAAGTGCCCACAAGAGAAGCTGCGGGAAGATCAGCAATGCAGGCGTATTGGACGCTGACAAAGACATCGCGGGGATCGACGCGCGGGGGTGTGGCGGCGAGTTCGAAGCCGGTTGGAAGTTCGGTGGGCAGATCCTTGAGTGAGTGGACGGCAAGGTCGATGCGGCCGTCGGCGAGAGCCTCCTCGATTTCCTTGGTGAACAGGCCCTTTGTCCCTGTGACGGCGCCGGCCTCGGCGAAGGTTATCTCCTGGAGGCGGTCGCCGGAGGTCTTGATGATTTCAATTTCAATTTCGTGGACACGTCCGCGGAGCAATGCGGCTATGTGGTTGGCCTGCCAGAGGGCAAGTTGCGATCCCCGGCTTCCTATGCGCAGCTTCATTCCTGCCCTCCATCATTTTTGTTGCTGTCGAGAACTTCATTGGAGTCGAGTTCGAGCCCCCACTCGTTGAGGACTGCTTC
>JAJXXN010000237.1 GCA_021781075.1 Acidobacteriota bacterium
CGCTGTCACAGAGCTGCTGGTTGAAACGTGTACTTCAACGTTCTTCGCCACAAAGCCCTTGAAACCATTCGCCGTAACCTTCACGGTGTAAATGCCAACCGGAAGAACAGTAACGGTGAAGGCACCAAGATTGGACGATTTCGCATTGAATGTCTGATTGGTGGCATTGGAAACGACCTCCACCTGAGCGCCGACAATGGCGGCTCCTGTGGAATCGGTGACACTGCCAACGATGGCGCCACTGTATGCCTGGCCATACGACATGACGGAAGCCGTCACGAAGAAGAGCAGCACGGCGAACAGCGAACGGAGGCTATACAAACCGCGCCATGTGGTGCAGTCAGCATGATTCCTTTGTCGCATCATTCTGGGTCTCCTTGAAAAGTTTATTGTCCTTGTTGATTTGCGTAACAAGATCTCATCCTAATTCGGTTTAATAAACCGGTTCGCCAAAGATCCGGAAACCAAGTTTAGAGAAACAAAAAGAGGATGAATCATGGTGTGAAGGGATGGTATTCGTTATCATCAGCATTGTCAACGGAATTTAACACCCTGAGCGAAATTTGTTGCAACGTCACAGGAAATTTTCTATTAAACCACTTTAGTAGTCGGTAAATACAAAATGCAATAACCTTCTGAAATCGGTAAATGGCTTATTGCAAATAGTTTAAAGCGGTTAATATAAACCGTTTTAGCAGCGAATACGTAAAACGATATGATAACGTTATCATTATTTTATGCTGGAGATTTCAATTTTCTAAACCGGTTTTTTGGTTTGATAAAACAATCAACTCTGTGAGCGTTTCATATTTAAATGATTGATTATGTGATTATTACATGCTTCTTTTCCCCTGCTTAACAACACTCTTGATGGATGCTTGCAGCCGGGTACGGTAAACCTGCTGAGGAGGCATCACCTGGCCGGAGCACAGTTCAAACAGTTGATCAACAAACAACTATCAGCACTGAGTTTCGAATATTGAAGAAGAGCGCATGCTCTAACTCGATGCTCCACGGCTAACACTTCAATTTTTTCATTTAGAGAAGCGTATGCATATGGGAATTCCGAAGCAGCGAGCAGATTTGCGCATCTTTTACACTGTTTGCGCAAGGCTTCCGTGTGAGAGGATGCTGAGCAGGAGAATTTAATACTGAGAGCATCCCGCCCAGGCCATGAGAAATTCCAAGCCAGAAAGACCGCAAGAAGTTAGAAATAATCCACCATTAGAAAGCGACCGGGGCGCGAAACCACCGCGCAAGCCCACGATGGAAGATGTGGCGCGGCTTGCGGGTGTGGGCACCATGACGGTTTCGCGCTATTTGAGCGGCTCGGCGAAGGTTTCGGAAAGGACAGCGCAGCGGGTACAAACCGCAATCAAGCAACTGAATTATCGCCCCAATGAACTGGCCCGCGCCTTTCGCGGCCAGCGCAACCGCTCGATCGGCATCATCATTCCTTATTTGTACGACCCGTTTTTCGCCAATTGCGCGCACGCGGTGACGACAGTGGCTCGCGAACGCGGGTACACGGTTTTGATGACCACGTCCGATGAGGAGCCGGAAACCGAGTTCCGCGAGATCGAGCTGATGTTACAGCGCAATGTGGATGGCATTTTGGTGATACCGACGTACCGGCGTGAGAACCGCCTGACGCGCAGCTTTTTTGGCCGTACGCCAGTGGTGGCCTTTGACCGCCCGATGAGCGAGCTGGGGTTTGATTCGGTATTGGTACAAAACACGACCGGAATGCGCCGTCTGGTTGAGCACCTTGTGGGGCATGGGCACAAGCGTATCGCACTGCTCGGCCTCTATCGCAACCTTTACACCATCAATGCGCGCCTGCAGGGATATCGTCGCGCGATGCAAGATGCAGGACTGCGCGAAGAGTACACATTTGATTGTGAGACGGAGAGTGAAGCGCAACGAACGCTTGGCGCAATGATGCAGCATGAGGACCGTCCCACGGCCATAGTGGCAACCAACAACCTGGCAACCCACTATGTGCTCAATGCGCTGATGAAGCTTAACGTCAAGGTGCCGGAAGAAGTGGCGCTGGCTGGCTTTGATGATTTTGAGCTTGCCGACCGCATCCAGCCGCCGCTAACCGTAATCCGACAGCCGTCCTTGGAGATGGGCCGAGCGGCAACCAACCTGCTGCTGGAGCGGATTGAGCAGGGAGAACTGCCGGAAACCGGCAACCGCATTGTGATGCCCGTGGAGATGGTAGTACGCCAATCCTGCGGTTGCACCGGGACGAGCCCGCAGGTCATTCCGGTACATTAAATCTCCACTAGCGCTCACTTCACGGGAATTTTTTGCTCCACCAGGTTCCAACCACGCAAGCCAAACCCGGGGGTTGCGGCGCCCTTCTCAAAATCCACTGTGACGGTTTTTTCCTCTCCCGGCAACAGCGAGAAATAATTGTCGCTCAGGTAAGCGGGCAGAATCCGCTCGCCGGATTTCCCGTTCTCCAAGGTGAGTTTGACCAGAAGCGCCGGGGTTTGACTGTTGTTTTTGAGGGCAACAACGACGTGGCGCTCCCCGTCGGTGGCATCCTCATGCGCAGTTGCGTCCAGGCGAACCGGAGGCATGGAATTCAATTCTCGCAATGCGCCTTCATCCGCCGCCCACCAATAGAGGTTGTCGCTGATCTGGATGCCATTGTTGGATGCCACCGCCAGCTTGACCAGAACAGTGTGCCCGGCGGCGAGTTGGGGCAGATTGAGTTTTGTGACCGGGGTGCGCGCATTGGGAGCGGCATGGATTTTGTCGAGGGACTCGGCCAGCAGTTTGCCCTCGAGGGTGAAAACGCGCGCGGTGACATCGAGGTCGATGCTTGTGGTGTCCGCGCCGAGGCGGATGAGGTCAACGGAATTGTCGACGAGGTTCAGTTGCGCATGGACCGGCTCCATGGCTTTTTTGCTGGCATAGTAGCTTGACTGTGTGTCGTAATCGGAGCCGAGGAAGTTCCACTCCATGCTGGGCCAGGCGGGCTGTGTCATCCAGATCAAGCGCGCTGAATTGGGTTGCCAGAGATGGGCGGCCATGCCCTCGAAGATGGCGCGGTGGCCGGCGTAATCAAGCATTTGGGCCTTGCGCTCAAAGTCCTCCAGGCTGGTTGCCGTGCCGAACTCCTTCTCCATGTGTTCAAGAAAGGGAGCCACGGCGCCATTTCCGCTGATGTGCCAGTCGTGGTAGGACCAGGTGTCGCTGATGGGCCAGAGGTCGGCGGGCGGGATGAAGCTCTTGAGCGCCTCGAGCGTGGGCACGCTGGGAATGCCCAGTTCCACACTGAAGCCGCGATTGATGCGGTAGTAGGCGTCGAGGTCCTGGTACTGATAGGGGCCTGAGTTACGCAAATTCACCTGGTTTGAACTACCGGTGTAATAGCGTGTGTGGTCCAGCGTGCGCACCAGGCCAGCCATGCCTTCATTGAGAATCGGCTGCGGCACGCCCTCATTGCGCCCGCACCAGACGACGATGGAGGGATGATGCCTGAAGTGGAGGATTGCATCGCGGGCATTGGCAAGGAAGAGCGCAGGGTCTTCCGCCTCGAGGTTCCAGTCCTCGGTTGATTCCCAGAAGTCGTTCCAAACCATCAGCCCATATTTGTCGGCGAGGGCGTAAAAATTCTCTTCGGTGTTCTGCCCCATCCAATTGCGAATCATGTTCACATGCGCTTCACGATGCAGCCGGAAGTAGGGTTCGAGATGTTCAATTGAAACCCGTTTGCGGCTGTCATCCATGCCCCAGTTGCCACCGCGCGCGGCAATGCGCACCCCGTTGACCTTGATGACAAGGTCAGTGGATGGCCAGTCGTTGGGCAATTCACGGATGGAGGCGGTGTGTTCGGCGCCGGGGGCCAGCGATTGCACCCAGCTTTGCCGCATCCACTCCGGGAGTTTTTCGCCGGGCGCGGTGAGGTTTGGGCTGTGGTCATCGATGCGCCGGATGGCCTCGTGGCGCTCATCGATCAGCGGCAACTGCGCGTCGTAAGTACGCGCAGGCAGCACCTCGACGCGATGCAGGTGGCCGTCAGGGTCAAAGAGCGAGGTTTCATAACTGACTTCACGCATGCCGAAAGTGGTATGGGCCTCGCTGGTTGCGGCGCCGGATTCGACAAATCGCAGGGTCAGGCCATGCAACGCCGGCTCGCCATATCCATTGGGCCACCAGAGCCTTGGATGTTGCACCCGCAGGGCTTCAAACTCGCGCGGCGTGAGCCGGACCACGGTTTGGCCCGGGGCGAGTTTGATTTTCCTTGTGATTTTCACCTCATCGAACGCGGCGACGAGTTCGCCGTCGATTTCAGTGTTGCCGGCGTTGTCCAGTGGCACTTCAATCTCAATGTCAGCCTCGGACAAATCCTGCCGTGGCAGGACTGTGACGACATTTGCGTCGCCTATATGGACAGTGCCGGTCGCAGTGAGGGTGACATCCTGCCAGATGCCCGTGTTGCGGTCGCGGATGCCCGGAATCCAATCCCAGCCTTCGGTAGCCTCGAAGGTTGGCCCGTCGAGCATCTGAATGCCGCCGTTGTCGCCGGGGCCGGCCTTGATGGATTGCTCGTGCGCGATGCCAGGGTGCGGAGGCGGTGAAACGCGCACCGCGAGCGCGTTGAGGCCGGAGGCGGAGAGCAAGGAGGTGACGTCAAAACTGCCGCGCTGAAAGGCGCCCTTCATTTTGCCGAGTTGATGGCTATTGAGCCAGATTTCGGCGGCGTAATTGACGCCCTCGAGGGTAAGCAAAAGTCGCGATGCGCGCGCGACGCCCGCGGGCCGGCCGAACTCGACACGGTACCAGTAATCCTGGTGCGCCAGCGACTCTGGAATTGCCATATTGTTCAAGCCATAATCCGGGTCCGGGTAGATTCCGCGGTCAATCATGGTGGTCAGCACCGTGCCGGGAACAGTGGCAACCATCCAATTGCGCGCATCATAGCCGGCGCGGGAGATTTCCTGCGGGGTGGCGTTTGTACTGGGGGCGGCAATCAAGCTCCATCCGCCGCGAATCTTCCAGGGGCCGGTGCCTTCAAAATGTGTTTTTGTCTCGATCGTGGTCAGTGGCTTGGCCACGGGCTTTTGCGGCACGGCCTTGGCGCGCGGCAGAGTGGAAGGATCCTGTGGCGCGGTCAACCCAGCTGTGCCTGCGCGGCTTTGATAGTGCCATGTGGGTGATGCCTCTTCATAAGTTACGTGTTCGTAATCCGGCGGCGCGTTGAGCATCAGCGAGAGCTGGGCCTGGGAGAGTGGGAGCGAATAAATTTTGAATGCGGCGATTTTTCCGCCAAAGTGCGAGCCCGCAAAGTGCGCAGGTGGAGTTGGCGCAACCTCCAAACGCGGGGCAATGGTTCCCTGCACAAGCCGGCTTGTCAGAACCTCTTTGCCATCGAGAAAGAGTGTTACCTGGCCGGCTTGGGCGCTGGCAGCAACAAAATGCCAGCCCTCTGTAATGCCACTCTCTGAGATGAGTGGTGCGCCAGTCGCCGAGCCGAGCCAGAGGGCCAGGTGCCCATTATCAATGGCAATATAACGAGCATCCTGCGCTGCCGGGTCGCCATAGCCTGCCAATAACATTCTGCCCGTGAGCGGTTCTGTTGACTTGAACCAGAAAGTGATTGCCCAGTTGCCATCGCCTGCAAAGACCTGCTGTGGATGGCCGCTGAGCGAGTCCTTGTCGTCCAATGGCTTTGACAAAGCGGGGCCGTCGCGCAGCACATTCACGTTGTAGGGCCCGAACTCTTCCATGGCGGTTTGCGCATGGAACACACAGGCAAACAAGGCCAAAGGCAAAAAGCAAAACAGACGAAGCGGATTCACAACTCTCATGTGGTTATAACTCCATGTTCTTCAAGCACACAGGTTATGTCATGGGTGAAAAAATGCAAATATGCACTTGGGAGAACGTTATCACGGTTGCGCCCATTCTTATTGGGCAGACGCTTCTTATGCAAGCGAAAATCACCTTCCTTCACATAAATCGAGCCATTAAACCGATTTTTAAATCTATGCCGGGAAAATTTTCATTGCCAAAGGCGTATTGGAGTGGATAATGATAACGGTATCTTCGAGGTGACTACCTTGCCCTCTCCATCTTCGACCGCCAGCCAGATTCTTGTTTGCGATGTAGGCGGCAGCCACATCTCGGCCGCTGTTTGCCGCAACCGGGAGCTGGAGCTTGGCCCGGTAGTGAGCGCGGCTTACGCCAGCGCGCAAAGTCCAGCGGCGTTTGTGGAATTGATTCACGCGCTAGCGGTTCGCGCAACCGAGGGCGCGGCGCATGAAGTGCCGAGCGCAATTGCCGGGCTGTCGCTGGCCTTTCCGGGGCCATTTGATTACGAGCAGGGCATCAGCCGGATGAAGCACAAGCTTGCTTATCTGAATGGGGTCGATCTTCGCGGGATGCTTGCGGATGAATTTGCGTGCGCGCCGCGGTCGGTGCAGTTTCTCAATGACGCGGCTGCATTTCTGTTGGGGGAGTCGGGCGCGGGGGCAGCCAAGGGGGCCGACAAGCTGCTGTGCCTTACCTTTGGCACGGGCCTGGGCGCGGCCTTTGCAATCCAAGGGAAGCAAGTGAGCGAAGGGCATGGCATACCCGATGGTGGCGAGTTGTGGAGCCATCCGTATGAAGGCGGCATACTGGAAGACCGGCTTTCGACGCGCGCAATTCGAGGCACCTATGCAAAGTTGACCGGGCGTGATGCCGAGGTCTCAGAGCTTGCCCACAACGCGGAGCGCGACCCGGCGGCACGCGCGGCATTTGAGGAGTTTGGGCGCAACCTGGGCAATGCGCTGCGCACTGAGCTGGCTGAGTTTGCGCCGGCGACTGTGGTGATGGGTGGCAACATTTCGCGCTCTGCGCATTTGTTTTTGCCTGCGGCAAAGCACGCGCTTGGCAATGCGCCTTTTGATCTCAAAGTGAGCGCGCTGTTTGATAGAGCGGCGCTTTATGGCGCTGCGTTGCACTGGTACGGCGGTGGGCACGGTGTTGGCGGCGCGCGGGCGGGCAGCGGCGGAACACAGTTGTGAGTTGGCTTGATGGCGCGGCTGGCGGCAGCGTCGTACACCACAATGCCAGGCCTTCAAGCTGCCTTGGCGCTCTCGGATTTCAATTTCATCAGCGCGCCGGCAATTGATGTGGAAGCCCGGGAGTACGCGCTTCCGGCTGCAAGGTGCTTTTCCGCTTCCGAGCATTTGCCATCGTTGATCAGCACAGCAACCCTGCCAGCCTCCACATGAAATCCCTTGTGAGCCTCAATGCACTGATTGTAAGAGGCGAGCCGGCCGTGGAGGGTTTTTCCCTCAGCGTAAAGCCATTTGCCCAGCTCGCAGCAATTGTCCTTGCCAATGGCCGAGGCATCGACTTTTTGCTTCATGCTCATGGCTGTGCGGAATTTCATGCGCCACTCAGCGTGCTTTTGAATAGCATCGTCAAAGTTCATGCTCTATTGTCCTCCAGCGTTTTATCGGCAGGAATTGTGAAAAGCATCAGCCATATTTGAGAAAATTAAAGTTGAAGATGGCGAATTATCTGGAGCGCATTGTCGAAAAGACGCGGGCCACGGTTGCGGCGGCACGGGCGCGGTGCAGTGTGGCGGAATTGGAGACACTTGCCGCCCGCCACCAGCCGCGTGGGTGGGCAGCGGCGTTGAAGCGCAAGAGCGGGCGGGCTGTGATTGCGGAGGTGAAGAAGGCATCGCCCTCGAAAGGGCTGATTCGCCCGGATTTTGATCCAGTGGCCATTGCGCAAAGCTACGAGCGTGGAGGCGCGGCTGCGTTGTCCATTTTGACGGATGAGCCTTTCTTTCAAGGCTCGCTCGAGTATTTGCGCGCAGTCTCGGCCGCCGTGCCGCTTCCCTGCCTGCGCAAGGATTTCATGGTGGATTCGTACCAGTTTCTTGAAGCGCGCGCCAATGCGGCTGACGCGGTGCTGCTGATTGCGGCGGCACTTGGCAACAGCGAGCTGAAGAAGTTTGCCGCAGAGGCGCACGCCCTGCAATTGGATGTGCTGGTCGAAGTGCACACCGCGGATGAATTAAAAGGCGTTTTGGACGCGCTGGGGGCAACCGGCGCAGATGCGATAGGCGTCAATAACCGCGACCTCACGACGTTTGCGGTCAGCCTGGAACGTTCCATCGAACTGGCGCAGATGATTCCAGCCGGCGTTGTTCGCGTGAGTGAGAGCGGCATTGAAAGCGGCGCGGATGTTTCGCGGTTGCGCGCGGCGGGCTTTGACGCATTCCTGATAGGCGAAAGTTTTATGCGCCAGCCGGAGCCGGGGCGGGCGCTGGCGGATTTGCTGCGCGTGGCGGGGTGTTGAGCGATGTGGGTGAAGATTTGCGGGACGACAAACCTGGAGGATGCACTGCTGGCCGCGGATGCGGGCGCGGATGCGATTGGGTTTGTGTTTGCGGAGAGCCCGCGCAAGGTGGACACAGGGCAGGCGCGCGCGATCATCGAGGGCCTGCCGGTGGCGATTGAGACCATCGGGGTCTTTGTGGAGGCGGGTGCGGGCGAGATTGCCGAGATAGCGCGTGAGTGCGGATTGACGGGCGTGCAATTGCACAGCGGCATCGGCGCGGACGCAAGCAGGCGTTTGCGGGTTGAGTTCGGAGGGGAGCTGCGCATCCTGCGCGTGTTGCATTACGAGGCCGGGGTTGTGGGGAAGCTGA
The DNA here is from genome assembly GCA_021781075.1 of Acidobacteriota bacterium. Taxonomy (GTDB): domain Bacteria; phylum Acidobacteriota; class Terriglobia; order Terriglobales; family Acidobacteriaceae; genus CAIMNN01. Next base: position 8,672 of record JAJXXN010000237.1, read on the forward strand.
AGGAATGCGTGGAAGACTCATCGATCGACGGTGTGCTTGTTGACTCGCGCACCGCGGCGGCCGTTGGTGGAACGGGGGTGCGCTTTGATTGGGAGGAGGCGCGGCAAAAGATTTTCAGCGGCAACCTTACCACCAGGCTCATCGCAGCCGGTGGCTTGAACGCGGAAAATGTGGGCGATGCAATCCGGTTGCTGCAGCCGTGGGGTGTGGATGTTGTGACGGGCGTGGAGGCGAAGCCGGGGAAGAAGGACCCGCTGAAAATCAGGGCGTTTATCGAAGCGGCGCGGGCAACAAAATAGAAAAGCCCGCCGATGCGCGTTGGCACACAGCGGGCGGGGGAACCGCAATCAATCAGACCAACTTGGCGTCGAGAACGATCTCAGTATTGTTGGCAAAGAGCTTTGAAATTGGGCAGCCGGTCTTTGCGGCGGCGGCGGCGGCATCAAAAACCTCTTTGCTGGCGCCGGGAACCTTGGCGGTGGTATTGAGCACGATGCGCGTGACCTGGAAGCCTTCGCCCACCTTGGCCAATGTGACGGCAGCGTGCGTCTCAATGGACTCGGGCGTGAGGCCGGAGCCGCCAAGCTGCGCGCCCAGGGCCATGGAGAAGCAACTTGCATGGGCAGCGGCAATCAACTCCTCGGGCGTGGTGCCGGAGTCTGCGCCTTCAAAGCGTGTGGCGAATGAGTACCTGGCATCCTTCAAAACGCCGGTTGCGGTGGAAATGGTGCCTTTGCCTTCCTTGAGTGAGCCTGTCCAAACTGCTGAAGCCTTGCTGGCCATTTTGTGAGTCTCCTTTGTTGAGAATCTTTTAAGTGTGTGAGGGAAGCCGCGCAAGTGCGACTTGAATCCATAATTTTGATGCGCCCGCAAGTGGCAGGGATGCAAAAAGAATTGAATTCTATTTGGCGCCAAAGACGCGCGCTTTTTTCAAGACCTTTCGCGCCAGCCCGGTCAAGGCCATGGTTTCGGCTTCCGCTGCGGTGACCCATCGGCATATGCCATCCGCCTTCAAAAAGGTCCTTGTTTCCGCCGGTTTAACGGCACGCACACGCACGATGTAATTGGTTTGCATGATGGCATGGCGCACGCTGAGGGCCAGGAATTTGTCAGCGAAGGCCAACCGCTTGAGTGGTGGCAACTCCCACAAACCCGGCATCACGGTTTCCTGCGCAGGGCGCTGTGTTAGCAGAACCTCGGTTTGGCTTTTGCGCGTGCGAAGGGCAAGGGCGCAGGTAATGGTTTTTGTTTGCATGGGCGCGCGGGGCGGGGAGATGTGCTCGCCGCGCGTTGCGCAGGCGTCCACGAGGGGGCATTGCCCGCAAAGCGGCTTGCGTGGGAGGCAAACCGTGGCGCCAAGCTCCATCATCGCCTGATTGAAATCGCCGGGGTGTTTGGGATCGATGAGCTGATTGGCAAGCAGGGCGACCTTGCGATGCACGGTGGCGGATTTGTCGATTGCCAGGCCATGCAGCCGCGCAATCACGCGCTCGACGTTGCCATCGACAACAGCGACGGGTTCACCATGCGCAATGCTGGCGATTGCCGCCGAGGTGTATGCGCCGATGCCCGGCAATTTGCGCAATTCAGAGGCCTGGCAGGGCAATTGGCCGTCCCAGTCGTCCACAATTTTTTGCGCGGCCTTCAATAAATTGCGGGCGCGGTTGTAGTAGCCGAGGCCGCTCCACAGGGCCAGCACGGATTGCTCGTCAGCCACGGCCAGGGCGCGGATGGTGGGGAATTTTTGCAAAAAAAGTGGATAGCGCCCGGCAACCACCTGCGCGCGGGTTTGTTGCAGCATGATCTCAGAGACCCAGATGGCGTAGGGGTCTCCACTCTCCCGCCAGGGCAGATTGCGCTTGTGACGCCCATACCAGGCCAGTAGCCGCCGTTGGAGTGAAGTTGGCTGGGAATTGCTCACAGTTAAGAACTGTATTGTAAATGGGCAGCATCACGGGAGAAGCCATGGAAGAAATTGGTTGGAACGGCGAGAGTGCCACGCGAGTGCGGCAAATCAAAGAGACGGCTCAGTACAATGGAAATGTGACACAAGAAATGAAACAGAACTTGCAAGGAACAGCAATCATTATTGGCGCGGGCCCGGCCGGGTTGACCGCGGCGCTTGAACTTCAACGCAGCACAGGAATCAAGCCCATCCTCATTGAGGCATCGCATGAGATTGGGGGCATCTCGCGCACCGTCCGCTACAAGGGCAACCGCATGGACATCGGCGGGCACCGTTTTTTTTCAAAGTCGGACCGCGTGATGCAGTGGTGGCTGGATGTGATGCCGGTCGAGGCCGGCAATGCCGAGGGCGGTGAACTCCGCTATCAGGGCCAGCAGCGCAATATGCCGGAAGCTGCCGACAGCCGCGACCCCGAAAAGGACGACCTGGTGATGCTGGTGCGTGAGCGCAAGAGCCGGATTTATTTTCTGCGCCGTTTTTTTGATTACCCCATCAAGATCACCGCGGACACGCTCAAGAAAATGGGGCTGGCGCGCACCATCCGCTGCGGCTTCAGCTATGTAAAATCCGCGGCCTTCCCGCGCAAGAAGGAAGAGACGCTGGAGGATTTTTTGATCAACCGCTTTGGCCGCCAGCTTTACCTCACCTTTTTCAAGTCGTACACGGAGAAGGTTTGGGGGGTTCCCTGCCACGAGATCAGCGCCGAGTGGGGGGCACAGCGCATCAAGGGGCTTTCGCTGACCGCCGTGGTGAAGCACTACCTGGGCAAGGTTTTCAAGCCCAAAGGGAGCGGCGGCATCACACAGAAGCAGACGGAGACTTCGCTGATAGAGCGCTTCCTTTATCCAAAACTCGGCCCTGGGCAGTTGTGGGAGCACGTCGCGGAGACGGTAACAAGCAAGGGCGGCGAAATCCACTTTGGACTGACGGTCGACCGCATCCAGGTGAAGGAGGGGCGCATCGCGTCCATCGAGGCCCGCGGCAAGGACGGCGAGCGGGTAGTTTTCCACGGGGATTATTTTTTCTCGACCATGCCTGTGCGGGACCTTCTTCGCGCGATTGGCGCCGAAGTGCCGGCTGAAGTTCGCGCGGTGGGCGAAGGGTTGATGTACCGTGACTTCATCACCGTCGGACTGCTGGCCAACAAACTCACCGTCACGGAGGACGACGGCTCAAAGCTCAAGGACAATTGGATTTACATTCAAGAGCCGGACGTGACGGTTGGCCGGCTGCAAATCTTCAACAACTGGAGCCCCTACCTCGTCAGCGCGCCGGACAAGACCTGGATTGGGCTTGAGTACTTTTGCAACGAGACGGACGAGATATGGAATTGGCCCGATGAGAAGATGAGCCGGTTTGCGATCGATGAGGTGGCAAAGATCGGGATTTTGCGCGCCGAGGATGTTGTTGATTCGCACGTGGTGCACGTTCCCAAAACCTACCCGGCCTACTTCGGCAGTTACGACCGCTTCCAGGTGATTCGCGATTATGTCGATGGATTCGAGAATCTTTTCCTCGTCGGCCGCAACGGCATGCACAAGTACAACAACCAGGACCACTCGATGCTGACGGCGATGACCGCGGTGGAGAACATTGTCCGTGGCGTGGTCACGAAGGAAAACATCTGGGCCATCAACACGGAGATGGAGTACCACGAGGAGAAGGAAAAGCAGGATGCGTAGCGGTTGAGCCTATCAACGGTTCAGCCACCAGAAGCCGGCATTGAGCGCCGTGGCAAAACTCACCCACCCCAGGTAGGGAATCATCAACAGGGCCGCGAGGCGCGAACTTTGCGCGAAGAGCCAGGCGCAAAGGACGATGGCCAACCAAAGCACTATGACCTCAACCAGCGCCGCACCGGTTGCATGCTTGTTAAAAAAGATCAACGACCAGGCAAAGTTGAGCGCCAGTTGCGCCAAAAAAACTGAAGCAATGCGGGCACGCAGCGGGCCGGAGGCTGCCGAGGTGGCCAGCCAAGCAGCAACGCCCATCATCAGGTAGAGCAGAGTCCAGACAGGGCCAAAGAGCCAATCAGGCGGCGTGAAGGATGGGCGGGCGAGCGTGCGATACCAGCCATTGACCTCGCCTGCTGTCAGTACGCCACTGATGCCGCCCACGCCAAGAGTCAACACAATCCAGAATGCCAAGCCAAGCCAGCGCATCATCGCCTCATCCTCCCATTCCATATCCAGTTTTGCAAAACTGCCGCAAAGCTCGACGTATCCGCCTGCCTCGCACTATCCTATTAGTACATCACACCGCATTTTTACCCGCGCACAAACAGGAATAATCCAATGAGCACGCAGACCATCTCGATCCATTTGCCCGACGGCGCCGTCAAGCAGGTTCCAGTGGGAACCACGCCTCTCGACATTGCCAACTCCATCTCGCCCCGCCTCGCCGCTGCCTCCATCGCCGCGCGGCTCACCCCTCTCACGGCTACCGCGGTTGACGATGGGAAGGAGGAATCGGGCGAAGCGTCCATGTACGCCACCGAGGACACGAACGCGCCGCGGCTGGTTGACTTGACGACGCCGTTGACCGAGGACACGCAACTCGCGTTGCTCACCGAGAAGGATCCCGAGGCGCTGAAGGTTGTGCGCCATTCGGCGGCGCATGTGATGGCGACGGCGGTGCTGGAGCTTTACCCTGAAACCAAGCTCGGCCACGGCCCTGCAACCGAGAACGGTTTCTTCTACGACTTCCACCGCGAAAAGCCTTTCACGCCGGAGGACCTTGCCGCCATTGAGGCAAAGATGGCGGAGGTGGTGGCGCGCGATGAAAAGTTTGTCCATGAGTTTGAGCCGCGCGAGCAGGCGCTCGGGGAGTTTGAGCGCGACGGCGACTTCATGAAGACGCACTTCGTGACCAGATTCACCAAGCCGGGCGACGAGATCAGCTTTTATAAAAACGGCAAGTTCGTCGATTTTTGCCGCGGCCCGCATGTGCCCTCGACCGGGCGGGTGAAGGCGTTCAAGGTGCTCAATATTGCCGGTGCCTACTGGCTGGGCGACGAGAAGAACCCGCAATTGCAGCGCATCTACGGAACGGCGTTTTTCTCCAAGAAAGAGATGGACGAACACTTTGCCCGGCTTGAAGAGGCCGCGCGCCGCGACCACCGCGTGCTCGGCAAGCAGCTCGACCTGTTCAGCATCCAGGAGCTGGCCGGCGCGGGGCTCATCTTCTGGCATCCACGCGGGGGCATGATCCGCAAAATCATGGAGGACTGGATGCGCGAGGAGTGCATCCGCCGCGGCTACGACCTCGTTTACACGCCGCACGTGGCGCGCGTCAACCTTTGGCAGACCTCGGGCCACGAGGGCTTCTACGCGGACAACATGTTCACGCCGATGAAGCTTGATGATGCGATGTACCGCATGAAGCCGATGAACTGCCCCTTCCACATTTTGATTTACAAAAATTCCCCGCGCAGTTACCGCGACCTGCCGGTGCGGCTTGCCGAGCTTGGCAACGTTTACCGCTACGAGCGCTCGGGCACCATGCACGGGCTGCTGCGCGTGCGCGGATTCACGCAGGACGATGCGCACATCTTCTGCCGTCCCGACCAGGTTGTGAGCGAGGTGGAGGGCTGCCTTGACTTTGCCGAGGCGGTGCTGAAGACCTTCGGCTTCAAGGAGTATCGCGTGGAGCTTTCAACCTGGGACCCGAAGGACCCCGGGCACTACACGGGCGCGCCCGAGCAGTGGAAGCACGCCGAGGAGGCGCTGCGCAGCGTGCTCGAGCGGCGCAAGCTTGAGTTCAAAAGCTTCCCCGGCGAGGCTGCGTTCTACGGCCCCAAAATCGACGTCAAGCTCGTCGATGTTCTTTTCCGGTTGTTTCAGCTTTCA
>JAJXXN010000316.1 GCA_021781075.1 Acidobacteriota bacterium
CCATGCCGACAATGGTGAAGAGGAGGTTGGTGAAGCCGATGGCGATGGCCTGCTGGTCGCCGGAGATTTTGCTGAACCCGGCGGAGGAGAAGATGGAGTTGAGGTAGTAAAGGATGGCGTTGATGCCGGAAAACTGGTTGAAAGCGCCGAGGGTAATGGCGAGGAAGAGCGGGTAGCGGTACTTCCAGCGCAGGACGGGTTGATGGGCGGCGGCGTGCTCCTCGCTGAGGGCACGGCGGATGTCCGCGAGTTCGGCCTCGGGGTTTGGCTCGCCCATCAGGCGGAGTACTTCAAGTGCCTCGTCAATGCGGTTTTGCGAGGCGGACCAGCGCGGGCTGCGGGGAATGCCGTAGAGGAGTATGAGGAAACCAATGGCGGGGAGCGCGGCGACACCAACCTGCCAGCGCCACTCATTTGCGCCGAGATGCAGGAGGCGGATGAGGTAGTTGGAGCTGTACGCGACAAGGATGCCGAAGACGACGTTGAATTGGAAGATGCCGACGAGTCGGCCGCGGATTTTGGCCGGCGCTAGCTCGGCGATGTAGACGGGGCCGAGGACGGAGCTGGCGCCGATGCCAAGGCCGCCGATGAAGCGAAAGAGCATGAGGACGGGCCAGTTCCAGGCTAGCGCGCTGCCAATGGCGGAGAGGATGTAAAGGATCGCGGTGAGGCGGAGGGTTTCGCGGCTGCCGAATTTTTGGCCAATTTCGCCGGCGGCAAAACAACCGATGACGGTGCCGACAAGTGCAATGGCAACGGTGAGCCCCTTGCCCCAGGTGTCGAGGTGATAGAGGTCAACGAGGGAATCGATGACGCCGGCAACGACGACGGTGTCGAAACCGAAGAGCAGCCCGCCGAGCGCGCCGGTCAGGGTTGCCTTGGCAAGGTTCAAGTTGATGCGCATGGGAGCCTTTTTGAAGCAGGATGGATTATTGACATCGTAGCCGAGAGAAGAATGAAACGGCAATGCAAAAGGTGCGACAAAAATCTGATTTGGATATGACATTTGGGAGGGGGTTGAATTTAATTCCCCGCCGATTGCAAGTTGTTATACGATGAATCTTCACGAAACTGGGGGCTGATTCGCTGTCAAGGAGATGGAAGTGATGGGATTGAAAAAGTACATTCCGGCAGTTTTGATTTTTCTTTTTGCAACCTGGATTCCCGCGCAAAGCACGGCGTGGCAGACGTACAGTTACCCGGCGGATGGATTCAGCATCAGCACGCCGTCGGCGCCAACGGTGCATACGGACAGCGTGCCCACGGATGCTGGGAATTTTCAGTTGCATGGCTACCTTGTGGAAGGCGATGCGGCGGCATGGTACGTGGGGGTGACGGATTATGGTTCCGTGGCGACTGGCCGCAACCCGCAAACCATGCTGCAAGGGGCGAAGACCGGCGCCATGAACAATGTCAAAGGCCGATTAATCAACGAGTCGCAAATCACGCTTGGTGTTTATCCCGGCTTGAGCTTCGAGGCCGAGAACGATACCTATCACTTCCAGGCGCGGCTTTATCTGGTGGGCTCGACGTTGTACCAGACGCTGATTGCGTATCCGATCGGGAAGGTGCCGGAAGGGGTAGACCGGTTTTTTAACTCGTTTCAGTTGCTTGCAAGAGCACAATAAAGCGCGGAAGGTTTGTGTAATTGTCCTATTTTCCACATGCGCATCGACTTGGCCTGTTGATTGCAGTCTGGGGAGACTGCAGCTAAGCTATTGCAAATAATTGGCTTGAGTCCGTTTTAGTGCAACTTGTTTGCGCCGAGACCATACAGCGGGACCCGCTAGGGTCTTGATGCCCGAAAAATTGCCTGGCAAAAATGATGGTGTCGGTGTAAAAAAGGCTACCGTTCCGGGCGTGTAAAACCTTAGTATTACAGATACAGAAAATTTCCAACTGAAAACGCTCATGTGAAAGAGAGCTGGTGCAAAAATTTCATTTGAGCGAAGGGGAGTTCTGTATTGGGCAGGTTGTCAGGTTGAGGGCTGATTTTTCAAGAAGATGAGAAGTGGCTCCGGTTGGTGCAAGAGAGAAGCTGGAATTCAATGAATCCTTGGATGGTCCGAGTGAAGAAGAAAATGCGCAACCACGCAATCGTATTGATGTTCTGTTTACTTGCATCTTTCGCGGTGCAACTCAAGGCGCAACGCACGACGCTGGGCTTGGCCGGCAAGGAGCAGCATGACGTATATGACTCCTCGCCAACGGCATCCGCCACGTTGAGCTTTGACAACCCGGAATTCAAGCCCGGCTCGAATATCTTTGTGCACATCAAGTTGGAAAGCCACGTGGGACGGGAGTTGCTCATCAGCACGGATGGGATCAAATTTGATGTGCGTGATGCGAGCGGCCACCGGCCAGTGGAGACTGAGATGGGCTGCCTGGAGCACTTTTTCAGCAAGTGCTATACGGGGTGGTTGTACCGCCGCAAGGTGGTGCAGATTCCCTTCCGGTCGTTTGACAAGCTGGAATGGGACAAGAACCTGAGCAAGGAATATGAACTGAACAAGCCCGGGACGTACACGGTGATCGGGTACGTATGCGGCATAGGGCACCTCACCGACTGCTTCCGCACGAATGCGGCCAAGTTCACAGTGAAATAAGAGAGAGTGCAGGAAAGAGAGAAAACCGCGGGCCGTGGGCCCGCGGTTTTTTGCCTTTGGCGCAAGGTGGTGGGATGGCGGCGCGAATTACTTTCCGTTTTTGACAACGGGCTTGTTGATGCCGAAGATTTTCTGGAAGATGTTGCGGTGGTCGGGCGGATGGTCGCAGGTGTCGATCGGCGCGGTCCCGTTGAGGAAAGCGACATTCATCACGTCGGAGGAGCAGGCTGCATCGCTGAGCAGGAGCGAGGCCTTGTCGATGGGGAGGATGGTGACGCCGTCAGGCATGGAAAATTCATTGGTGTCGGAGTACTGGGGCAGCAGGACGGCGCGCTTCATGAACTCGGCCCAGATGGGCGCGGCGGCGTGTGCGCCTTCGATTTTGATGTCGGTGTAGTCGTCGTTGCCGACCCAGACGATGCAGAGCAGGTTGGAGGTGTAGCCGGCGAACCATGCGTCGTGGCTGGTTCCGGTCTTGCCGGCGGCGGGGGCGGTGAACCCGCGCTGGCGGACGACGGCGCCGGTTCCGGCGTTGATGACATTTTTGAGCATGTCGGTGGTGAGGTAGGCGGCGCGCGGGTCGAGCACCTGTTTGGTGACCGGATCGTAGTCGGAGATTATATCGCCATTTGGAGCGCGGACACTGGCGAGGAACCAGGGGTCGATGTGCAGCCCGCCGTTGGCGAAGTCAGTGTATGCGCCGGCCATTTCGATGGGAGTGGCATCATAGGCGCCAATGGAGACAGCAGGGGTGCCACGCGCGCTTTTGATTCCGGAATCGCGGGCGAAGGTGGCAACGCGATCAAATCCGACCAGTGAGCCGAGGGCGATGGTGGCCCCGTTATAGGAGTGTTGCAGGGCCTCACGCGCCGTGACCTCGCCATGGAATTTTTTGTCGAAGTTGTGCGGTGTGTAGTCCTCGGCGTTGTCACCCATGTCATAGGTGGTTTCTTCAT
>JAJXXN010000123.1 GCA_021781075.1 Acidobacteriota bacterium
TGCCGCCAAATCGGCGGCACCAGTGGCGATTCGCCTCGCCAACGAGTCCAACGCCCAACTTCGCTTCCTGCATATTTTGCCTTCTGCCATCAACAACGGGCAGCCGCAACCGCTGGTCGAGCAGCTCTTCTGCAACGCCATGAAGCACATACTCAGCACCAATGAGGCCACCGCGCAGGTGGAGTGCGGCGTCAAATATGGCTCACGCATCAGCGAAAGTATTTTGCAGGATTCAATTGAGCAGCGCAGCGACCTCATCATTCTTGGTGTGCGCCGACGCGGCACGCTGGCTTCGCGCCTGCCCGCGGGCATTGCCTTCCAAGTGATCGAAGGCGCACCCTGCCCGGTGATGACTGTCTCTGATTAGTACTGCATACTGATTACCGTTCACTCCTCGCCCCGCGGCGGAACTCGTTTCCTGTGCCCTGGGCCCTGAGCCTTGTATCATCATTTCCATGAGCCAGTTCAATCCCTATGCCAAGTTCATGGACGGCCGTACTTCAGAAGCCATCCTCGCTGAATCCGGCGCAACACTTGCGCTTTTGCTCACACAGATTGGCCCGGCGCGCGTCCACCTTGCCCCAGCCCCCGGCAAATGGAGTCCTGCGGAGATCATCGCCCACCTGGCCGACTGCGAGATCGCCTTTGCCTTCCGAATCCGCCAGGCTCTCGCCGAGGAGAACCACGTCATCCAGCCCTTCGACCAGGACAAATGGGCCGCGCACTATCAGGACGCCAATGCCGAGGAAGCCCTCGCGCTCTTCCTCTCCCTGCGCAACTGGAACCTCAAGCTAATCCACAAAGCCCTGCCCGCCAATGCCAACCGCGCAGTCACCCACCCCGAGCGCGGCACAATGAGCTTTACGGGGATGCTTGAGAGTTTTGCCGGTCATGACCTCAACCACATTGCGCAATTGAAGGCCATGGCTGCAACCGCCTGAGCCCAGGTCCTCCACCTTCAAACCCCAACCCGGGTACACTGGCAACAACTTCTTTTCAGGAGCTCGAGAGCATGAAACTCATCGGCGTCCTCTTCGGCATGGAAACCAGCTTTCCCCCGGCGCTTGTTGAGGCCATCAACTCCCGCAGCATCCCCGGTCTAAGCGCCGAGTTTGTCCACGTCGGCGCCGTCTCACTCCCCGACCCCGCGCGCTACGCCGTCATCGTCGACCGCATCTCGCACGACATCCCCTTTTACCGCGCCTTTTTGAAACACGCCGTCCTCAACGGCACGCGCCTCATCAACAATCCCTTCTGGTGGTCTGCCGACGACAAATACTTCAACTACCTCCTCGCCTCCAAGCTCGGCGTTGCCGTGCCGCCCACCGTCCTGCTGCCGCATAAAAAGCACCCCGCGGGCACCACGGATCAATCCATGCGCAACCTCGAGTACCCGCTCAATTGGGATGCGGTCTTCGACTACGTCGGCGAGCACGGGTTCATGAAGCCAATCGACGGCGGCGGATGGCGCGATGTCTACCACATTCACAACCGCGATGATTTCTTCCGCGCCTACGACCAATCCCGCGATCTCTGCATGGTCTATCAAAAAGCCGTCAACTTCACCGAGTACTTCCGCTGCTATGTTGTCGGCCAGGAACGCGTCCACATCATGCCATACGACCCGCGCCGCCCGCAGAATGGGCGCTACGTCCTCGACGAAAAGTGGGGCACTCCGGAACTCCTGGCGCGCATTGAACGCGACGCGCTCACGCTTTGCCATGCCCTCGGCTACGACCTCAACACCGTCGAGTTCGCCGTGGAGGACGGCATCCCCTACGCAATCGACTTCATGAACCCCGCGCCCGACGCGGCCCTCGAGTCCGTCGGCCCCGCCAACTTTGAGTGGATTGTGCGCCAAGTCGCGGAACTCGCCATCCGCCGGGCCCTCGAAAGCACCAAGCCACTCGAACTTCTCTGGCACGCGTTCATGAACGCGTAGTGCCCGTGCCCGGCACGTCTGACATGAACGCCGCGCTGCTTTGCCGATTCGCTGTCAGCAGACTGATGACGTTTTAAGAAACCGACACTTGGCCATATTTATCACTTTCATTCACATCCCACGCTACAATGGCCTCAACACCCTCGCGAGGTTCGCCCATGCGCCCATCCTTCACCCTCGGCATTGAAGAAGAGTACCAGACCATCGACCCGGTCTCGCGCGACCTGCGCTCGCACATCAACACCGAGATGCTCGCCCAGGGCAAGCTGCGGCTGGAGGAGCGCGTCAAGGCCGAGATGCACACCTCCGTCGTCGAGGTCGGCACCCGCGTCTGCCGCAACATTGAAGAGGCGCGTGAAGACATCTACGACCTCCGCCGCGAGATGATCAAGCTCGCCCATGAGCACGGGTTGCAGCTTTGCGCCGGCGCCACGCATCCCTTCGCCGACTGGCGCAGCCAGGAAATTTATCCCGACCCGCGCTACCATCAGGTCGTCAAGGACCTCCAGCTTGTCGCCCGCGCCAACCTCATCTTCGGCCTCCATGTCCACGTCGGCATCGAGGACCGCGAGGCCGCCATCCGCATCATGAACTCGATGCGCTATTTTTTGCCGCACATCATGGCCTTGGCCACCAACTCGCCCTTCTGGCTCGGCATCAACACCGGCTACAAAGGCTACCGCGCCAAGGTCTTTGAAAACTTCCCGCGCACGGGAATCCCCGACGCCTTTCGGGATTACTCCGAGTTCGAGGATTACGTCAGCATCCTCGTCCGCACCAACTGCATCGACAACGCGAAAAAAATCTGGTGGGACATCCGGCCCCATCCCTTCTTCAACACCATCGAGGTCCGCGCCTGCGACATCCCCCTCCGCGCCGAGGAGACGGTTGCCATCGCCGCGCTCATACAGGCCACTGCCGCATACCTCTACCGCCTCCATGAATCCAACCAGGATTTCCGCCACTACGCGCGCCCGCTCCTGATGGAAAACAAATTTCGCGCCGTCCGCTACGGCCTCGACGGCAAGCTCATTGACTTTGGCAAACAGCAGGAGCTGCCACTGCGCGACCTCATCGAGGAGTACCTGCATCTGGTCGACCCGGTGGTTGATGAACTGGGCAGCCGTGAGGCCATTCAAGGCGTCCGCAAGATTCTCAAGACCGGCACCGGCGCCGACCGCCAGCTCAAGGTCTTTGAAGAATCCCATCACGACCTCAAGGCCGTCGTCGATTACATGGTCTCCGAAACCTCGGCCGGCCTCTGAGAATGAATAAAGTCGCCCTCATTTACAACCCGCACTCCGGCAGCCATTCGGAAAAGCGCCTCGCCCAACTGCGCGAGGTCACAGCGCTGCTCAATGGGAAGGGAATCGAAGCCGAACTCATCCCCACACGTGCTGCCGGCTCCGCTCCCCATCAAGCCCGTGAAGCCTTTGACAACGGCTGTGACACCATCCTCGCCTGTGGAGGCGATGGCACCGCCAACGAAATCCTCCAGGGCCTCATCCACACCAGCGCCGCCCTTGGCGTTCTTCCGCAGGGAACCGCCAATGCCCTAGCCAAGGACCTAGGTATCCCCGCCAATCCGCGCAAAGCAATTGAGATGCTGCTCACCGCCCACCCCATGCGGATTCCCGTTGGCCAAATCACTTACACCGGCTTTGACGGCCTGCTCGCCTCGCGCTACTTCACCGTTGCCGCCGGCATCGGCCCCGATGGAAAATTTTTCTCGCGCCTTGATTCCCGCCTCAAGCGCAAATACGGATACCTCATTTATCTCGTCGAGGCCCTCCGGCTCTGGGCCACGCACAGCTTCCCGCTCTTCAACGCCCGCATCGCCGCGGTGCACACCATCGAGGGCGGCATTGCAGACCCAGCCAGTACCCCCGACAAATTTTCACAGCTTCTCGCCGTCCGCATCACCAACTTCGGCGGCGTTGTCCAGCGCCTTGTCCCCGGCGCGCACCTCCGCAACCCCGGCCTCAACATCATCGCCACGCGCTCCCGCAGCCGCTTCGCCTATCTCAAGTTCATCTTCGCCGTCTTCTTTTCCCGTCACACCTTCTGGCGCACCTTCGAGCTCTACGAGGCCAAATCCGTCGAATGTACCGAGCAGCTCTTCGAGCGCAACCGCATCTTCGTCGAGGCGGACGGCGAACTCCTTGGCATCCTGCCGGCAAAAATCACCGTATGCCCCGACGCGCTTACGCTGCTGGTGCCGGCAAAGTGATCGCTGCCGGAATTTGCGATTCGAGATAAGAAAATATGATGACGGATTAATTCTTATCAATGGTTTTACATGGGCAACTCTGATTAGATGAGGAAGTCGGTTTTCTTTCCAAAGGATGGAAGAGTGATTGAATGGTTCTCAGGGGTGGGGTCAATAAGCCGCGGCTTGCTTTCCGTTAAACTATTAGCATCCCCATCCATTGAACAGTACTGGAGTATTTTTCCCCAATGACCCTCACTTCCGCGCACGACCTTCTCAACACCACCTTCCCCGCCGAATTAACCCCCGGCGCACGTTCGGCTGTCACCACCTGTCTGCGCATTCAACCGGACGAAAAGGTCACCCTCATCACCGATTTGCTCACCCGCCCCATCGCCGCCTCCATCGCGGCCGAGCTTGAGGCGAATGGTTGCCGCTGGACTCCCTTCATCCTCGAGGAGCTTGCCCCGCGGCCGCTAACCGACATGCCTGCCGCCGTCCTCGCCGACATGGAAACCTCCGCTGTCTCCATCTTCGCCGTCAACGTCCAGCAAAACGAACTCCGCTCGCGCATGCAAATGACCGACGTCGTCAACCGCCGCAGGATGCGCCACGCACACATGGTCAACATCACGCCTGAGATCATGTGCTCCGGCATGAGGGCTGATTTCAACCGCGTCGACCGAATTTCCCAGCAGGTGATTGAGCGTGTCCGCCGCGCGCGCCGCATCCGCGCCACCACCGCCGCGGGAACCAGCATCACCGCTGAAATGAACCCCGAGTACAAATGGCTCAAGACCTCAGGCCTCATCTCGCCGGAGAAGTGGGGCAACCTGCCCGGCGGCGAGTGCTTCACCGCGCCTGGCGAAGTCAACGGCACCTTTGTCGTGGATGGCGTTGTCGGCGACTGGCTCTGCGCGCGCTACGGCCTGCTTGAATCAACGCCGCTCACCATTGAAATCAAGGGCAACCGCATCACCAGTTGCTCCTCGGAAAACAAGCGGTTGGAGGCCGACTTCTGGGCCTACACGCACACCGATGAAAACTCCGACCGCGTGGGCGAGTTCGCCATCGGCACCAACATCGGCGTTGAGCGTGTCATCGGCAACATTTTGCAGGACGAAAAATTTCCCGGCATCCACATCGCATTCGGCAACCCCTATGGCGAGCACACCGGCGCGCCGTGGCGCTCCTCCACACACATTGATGTTGTCGGCCTCGGCTTCAACATCTGGCTGGAATACGATTCCGGTGAAGAGCAGATCATGCGCGATGGCCGCTTCCTCATCGCGGCGTAAAGTCAAAACCAACCACCTTGCCAGTCAAAACCGGTGATTGTTCATCCGGGAAGGGAACTCTTGTGACCAAACACGTCGGGCTTTCAAAAAATATCTTCTTCCTCGGCCTCATCCTCGCAGCCAGCGGCTACGTCTCCACCCCCGTCGCGCTCATCGGCGGCCTCGTCTATGGCCTCTCCTTCGCCCACCCTTTTCACGTCGAATCCAAAAAACTATCCAAATTGCTGCTGCAACTCTCCGTCGTCGGCCTAGGCTTCGGCATGGACCTTCATCAGGTCATTGCGGCGGGCCGCTCCGGCTTTCTCTACACCGCCATCGGCATCTTTGTCACGCTTGCGCTTGGCTGGCTCTTTGGCAAGGTGCTGCATGTCGGCGGCCGCGTCTCCTACCTCATCTCCATCGGAACAGCCATTTGCGGCGGCAGCGCCATAGCCGCCGTTGCCCCCATCTCCCTGGCTTCCGAGGAGGAGATTGCCGTTTCGCTCGGCACCGTGTTCCTGTTGAATTCCATCGCCCTGCTCATCTTCCCGCTCATCGGCGCCGCGTTGCGCATGACGCAGACGCAATTCGGCCTCTGGTCGGCGCTCGCCATTCACGACACCAGCTCCGTCGTCGGCGCCTCCGCAAAATACGGCGTAATTGCCCTCGCCGTCGGCACCACCGTCAAACTCGCCCGCGCACTCTGGATTGTGCCCGTCTCCATCGGCACCGCCTTCGCCTGCAAAAGCAAGGCAAAAATCCAATGGCCCTGGTTCATCCTCTTCTTCTGCCTCGCAGCGGTTGCCAATACCTATCTAACAATCTTCAGCCCGGCCTACCCGGACCTCAAGCACCTCGGCGTCATCGGACTCACCGTCACGCTCTACTTGATTGGCACGGGCCTCTCGCGCAAAACGCTCGCCGAGGTCGGTGTGCGCCCGCTGGTGCAGGGCGTGGTCCTCTGGCTCATCATCGGCTCCGCGTCGCTCTACTTCATCTTGAAGGGCTTGATTCATCTGTAGAATTTGTGCCGGAATATGGCGACCACGTCTCACCGCCGTCCGTGCTCATCCAGGCATGGTTTGATTCGTTCCTTAGCAGCACTTCCGCGCCGCCCTTGCCACCGCCCGGTGCGTTCAACAACACGATCGCCTTGCCCTTCCACTGCTTGCGAATTGTGCGCCAGCTTGCGCCGCCGTCCGGCGAGAGGAATAGTTTTCCGTTCTCATCAAGCGCCAGTTCATTTCCGCCGGCAACCAGGCTGCTGGCAACCGCGCCGCCGCCGGGCAGCGCAGTTGACGAATTGGCGCGCGGCCTTGCCATCGCGGGATGCGGCATCTCCGCGCTGCTCCCATGGACCGGGTAAGCCGCTCCCGGGGCGCTGCCGCTGTCCAAGCTCTCCATCTTCATCGTGCTCGCGTCTGCCTGTGCGGTTGCCACGGGTTCACGGCTGTCGTAACTTGTCATCTCCGACTGGTTGCGCAAGCTGGCTTTGGCCGCGGCACTCTGCATGCGCTGTTGTTCCACGCTGCGCTCCTGCTCAATCAGTTGCCGTGCTTTGGGAGCGGCTTCGTAATGCGTCGCGCTAGAACGCCCCGGAACCGGGGCTGGCAACATACCGCCCTCGGTGGCAGGGAGCGCCGCCACGGCCGGCAACGCAGCTGTGGCAATGCCGCCTGTGGATGGATTCGCCACCGCCTCCGCGGGCGGCATTGCTTTCCTGGCAGGCGCGGGGGATGGCACGGGCGAGGGTGCGTTCTGCGCCTCCGCTTTCTTGGCCGCGGATTTTTCTTCCTCCGGCCTTGTTTCCGGCTCCACCATCATGGCCTGTTCGGATTGCGGCCTGGGACCCTTGTTCACCGCCTCGTTAGTATCGCCCCGCTTCTCCGTGTGCTGGTACGCCAACCAGCCTGCGACGCCCACGCTCATCAGCAACACAGCCGCGACCGCGGCGAAGCGCCAGTTGAACCATCCCCCGCGCGCAGACGAGGGGCTCACTGCCTCAACGCGCGCCGTTTCGTTCTCCGCGGCTTCCTGCGCCAAATAAACAACCCCGCGGCAGCGCGCGCAATCGGCTAGGTGGGCAAGCACATTCGTCCGCTCCGCTCCATTCAGCGCGTGCTCGGCAAAGGCGGCGAGCAGGTTCGCATCCGGATGCCCGTTGGTCTTAGTCATCTGCCCCACCCCCTTTCACAACCTCTTCCGCTTGCGCACCGCCCCCCTGGTTCAGGAACGCGCCCACCGGCTCCCCTTGCAGGATTTTTTTGATCGGGATCTGCAGGTCGCGCACATCCGTCTCCATCATCTCCTCGATTTGCCGCTTGCTCAATCCTTCCTTCTGCAACCGTTTGCCCACGCGCCGCCTAGTCTGTTCCGCCAGCTTCGACACGGAACGGCTCACGGTGGATTCATGCACCCCCAGCAATCCGGCGACCTGCTTCAATGTGCGCCCGTCAATAAAATAGCTCGACAGAATAAACCGCTCTTCCGCGTCAAGCGCCTTCATCTCCGCCGCAAGCGCGCGCTCCAACCGGCCTTGGCCCTCGACGCCGAACCCCTCTCTCGTCTCAGGTTCGCGCGCATCGGCAAACTCTTCGCCTTCCGCGATTGCAACCTCGCGGCGCGTGGAGCGGTAGCCATCCACAAACCGCTGCGACAGCACGCTGCGCAGCCAGCCGGCCAGCGAGCCGCGCCCGTGGTAGTACTTCAGCGGCGATTGCCGCTTCCCGTCTTTTTCCTTGAGCCCGAAGAGGTCGGCGTAAAGCGAATCCGCAAGCTCCCGCCCCCGCTCTTCCGAACGCGCAATGGCATAGGCGGCCTTGTAAAGCGTTTCGCGGTACAGCAGCATGAACCGCTCCCATGCTTCCTCGCGGCCCGCGGCGCACTCGCGCGCCAGCAATAGGTCATCCAGCTTCATCGCGGCAACAAAGGCCAGCTTTTGTTTCTCACTCTCGGCGCCGCCATAGCGCGCATGTGTGGCAATTTCCGCCACAGCCTCGGCAAACTGGACAAAGCCTTCATCCTCCGCCGCGCGCTCCTGCGCATGGGTCGAACTCCAGCTTGCCTCAAGCAGGGCAAGCGCGCCGGCCGGCAAGCCCAGCCCCATCCACTCCTTCGGGTTGGCCGCATCCTGCGCCAAGCTCTGTCTCCATGGGCAAATCAAACCGCACCTTGAGATTACACCGCCCATGCCACCCTCACAATTGCCGAATCAACGCGCCTCACCGCGGCCCAAAAATATTTCCGCAAGAAATGTGCCGCATCCCGTTCCATGGATGCCGGCGGATTTGAAACTTCGCCCAGGGATACGGAGGAATCAATGAAGAACCTGAAAAAAATCGCATCCATGCTTTCCCTCGCGGTGATGGGGCTCGCCGTGTGCTTCCATCTCGCCCCCATCCGGGGCGTGCAGGCCGCCAAGGGCCCGGAAGAGCCAGCCGCCCAATCCGCCGAGTACCGCGTTCTCGACCCCATCGAATCCGGCGCCGTCACGCTGTACCCCATCGCCCGCATCGCGGCGGAATCACATGCAGCCGATTGGCGTTACATCACCCTCGATGAAGGCCTGCAATCCGGCAAGGTGGTCATCACCGAGGCGGGCAAGGCCGCGGGGCTCGCGCGCAACCGCCGTCAACGCGATGGCGTCGGCGAGGATGCCGGCGCCTACGACTCTGTCAACACACTGGTCCTGGTCAACAACTCCGCGCACCCGTTGGTGCTGCTTGCAGGTGAAATTGTCACCGGCGGCCGCCAGGACCGCATCATCGCCAAGGACCGCATCGTCATGCCCCACAGCGCGCCGCTCGACCTTTCCGTATTTTGCATTGAGCCGCATCGCTGGACCGAACTCAGCGATAAATTCGGCTCCGCGGGGGCGGTCGCCCATCACAGCATGATCGTCGAGCCATCCGTGCGCCTTCAAGCCATGGACGCGCAGAACCAGCAGGAGGTTTGGAATGCAGTCAACAAATCCGTGGCCGCCGCCCATCCTGCCATGGCCATGCGCTCAACGACGAGAATCGGCGGCAGTGATGTTCATGGCTCCGGTTCCCAAGACGCGGGCTCCGGCGGCAGTTACGCCGAACCGGCCGCCACCAGCTCCTATGCCCGCGCCATGGCCGAGCCGGGGCAGCAGCAGGAGATTGACAAGGTCGCCGCGCCGGCACTTGTCAATGACTCCGCAATGCCCGAGCGCCTGCGCAAGCAGAACGTGGTTGGCATCGTCGCCGCCATCAACGGCCACATCCTTTGGGCCGACCTCTTCGCCACGCCAGAGCTCTTGCAGGCCTACTGGGGCAAGCTTGTCCGCTCCTATGCCGCCGAGTCGCTGCATGATTCCGAGGCCCTTGGACCCGCGGCCAGCCGCGAGGAAGCGCTCAAGTTTATTGTCACCGTGGTCAAGGGGGAAGAGACAAGCGAGGGCTCAGCCGGCATTTACCGCTACTTTGAAGTGCAGGGAACACGCGACTCCGAGTTCACGCTCCAGGTCACTTTGCCGGGTACCGGCTTTGATCTTCATCGCGCCCGCATGGTGCACGAAAAAAGCGAGAAGCAGGGCACTCTCTACCGCGACACAATCCCAGGCTACCGCCTGCGCCCCCGCCCCGGCGTAATCTACTAACCGCAGCAGTTCGCACACAACAAAGGGCGAGTCCAATGGACTCGCCCCATTCTGACCTCTGTTCACTACTTTGTTGCCAGCGCCGCAATCATCGATTCAAAGATCCTCCACCCGTCCGCCGAGCCGAGCAGTGGCTCGCTCGAACGGTCCGGGTGCGGCATCATCCCCAGCACATTTTTCTTTTCATTCAATACGCCGGCAATATTGGCGAGCGAGCCGTTCGGGTTGGCCTCGGCTGTTATTTCGCCCGAGGGGGTGGAGTAGCGGAAGGCGATGCGCCCCTCGGCTTCAAGCCTCTTCAACTCCTCGGTGGTGCAATAGTAATTCCCCTCGGCATGCCCGATGGGAATCTTCAGCACCTCGCCTTTTTTCAATGTATTGGTGAAGGCAGTCTCCGTTGTCTCCACGCGCAGGTGCACCTGTTTGCAAATGTACTTCAACCCCGCGTTGCGCATCAGCGCGCCGGGCAGCAGGCCCGCCTCGGTCAAAATTTGAAAGCCGTTGCAGATGCCGAGCACCAGCCCGCCGCCGTCGGCGAACTTCTTCACCGACTGCATCACCGGGGAAAAGCGCGCAATCGCGCCCGTCCGCAGGTAATCGCCATAGGCAAAGCCGCCCGGTACCAGCACCGCATCCACGCCCTTTAAATCATCGGAGTCATGCCACAGGTAAGTCACGGGCTGGTGCGCAATCTCCGCAACCACATTGTGGGTATCGTGGTCGCAATTCGAGCCGGGAAAGATAATCACGCCGAATTTCATAAGTCCAGATTATCAGCATCCCCGTAAAAATGCCCGTGACTCCCATCCGACGCGGGCCTTTTGCGCATGGGATGGGAGCACACAAGTGGTTTGCCGAATCAGTACGCCACCCGCAACTCAAATCCCTTTCCATCGTCCGTCACGACGGCGCGCGTCGAATGATGTTCTGAGTCATAGCTTGTCGGCACATCGCCCGCCGCCGTCCGCGCGGATTTCGCCTCGCCCGGCGCGCCGTAAATCTCCACCGCAAACTCGCTCCACCAGGGGATGAACTTCCCCTCGCGCGCGCCCACCAGCACGGTCACCCCATCCACGCCAGCGTTGCAGGCAAATTGCAGGCGCAGGGAATTGCCATCCTTGAACGCGAAGCTCACTCCATCGTCCAGGTAAAGGCTCCCGCTGCAATCCCCTCCGGCCTTGGCGGGCGGATACACGCGCAGCGTCAGTGGCCCTGTCGGCTTTTCCATCGTGCTCTGGATCAGCGGCTGCTCGGGAAGAATCGCGCCCGCCTTCACAAACACCGGCAGCACGTCCGGGTCCGGTTTGATCTTCACTTCCTCCTGTTTCACCGTGGTGTTGTCAATGGCCTTGCGACCGCCGCTGGCTTCAACGCGCGCGCCGGTCCAATAGTCGTACCAGCCAACATTCGGCAGCGCCACTGCGTAAGTGTCCGGCGTGTCGGGATACGGGCTGTCGGCCACCAGAATCTTGTCACCGACCATGAAGCTGTTGGTGTCCGTGTCATCCAGCGGGGCGCCATCACGGGCGCCATCTGGAAATTCCAGGAAGAGCGGGCGCATGATGGGCAGCCCCGTGCGGCTCATCTCCTCAGCCACCGTGTAGAAGTACGGCAACAGCCGGTACCGTTCCTCGATCGCCGCGCGCCGCAAGGCCAAATCATGCTGCGTGCCGTTCTCCCACGGCTCCTGCGGAAGCGTGCCAATGGCCGTATGGTCGCGGTCGATTGGCTGGAAGGCCGCCACCTGCAGCCAGCGGGTCAACAACGCCGGTTGCGGGGAGCGCGCAAAGCCGCCCACGTCCGCGCCGCTCATCGCAAAGCCGCTCAGCCCCAGGTTGATCAGTTGCGGCGTCGTCTGACGAAGGTGGTTCCACGTGCTCGAGTTGTCGCCCGACCACGTCGCCGCGTATCGCTGCCCGCCCGCATAGCTGGCGCGCGTCAGCACAAACGGGCGCACATTCGGCGCAATATTCAGCAGCCCCTCATAGGTGCCGCGGCTGTTCTCCATCCCGAAAATATTGTGGATCTCCAGGTGCGTGGCCGTACGTTTTGCAAAGCCCGGCTCATTGATGCGGTGCTGGATATTGTCGGGCATGGTTTTTGAGGCAACCTCGAAGATTGCGGGCTCGTTCATGTCATTCCAGAAGCCGGCTGCGCCGCGGCCCACAAAATCCCTGTAGAGCGTCCCCCACCAATCACGCGCGCTTTGGTCCGTGAAATCCGGGAAGACCGATTTTCCCGGCCAAACCACGCCAACATAGGTTGACCCATCGGGGTTCTTCACAAAGTGGTCCCCCGACGCGCCCTCGTCATACGGCTTGTAGCCCTGGTCCGGCAGGTAGGCAATGTGCAGGTCCGTGATGAGCACGGTGCGGATCATCTCCGCCTTTAAATCATTGAGCAACTGGTCAAAGTGTGGAAAACGGTCCGGGTCCACCGTGAATGGCCGATTGTGCAACTGGTAGTCGATGTCGAGATACATCGCATCCACCGGAATCCGCTCCTCGCGCAACTTTGCCGCAATGCGCCGCACCTCGGCCTCGGGGTAATAGCTGTAGCGCGATTGCTGAAAACCAAGCGTCCACAGCGGCGGCAGCGGCGTCTTGCCCACCAGCCAGGCCCACGTCTCCACCACCCGCTTCGGCTCGGGCCCGTAGAAAACGTAATAATCCAGCGGGCCATCCACGGAGCCAAATGAGTAGCCGTCGCGGTATTCCTTGTTGAAGTCGAAGCTCGCGCGCCAGGTGTTGTCAAGGAAAACGCCCGTGGATACGCCCCTGTTGAAGGTCATGAAGAAGGGAATTGATTTGTAAATCGGGTCGGTTGACTCCTGCCAGCCGAAGGCATCGGTATTCCAGTCGCTGAATGCCTCATTGCGCCGGTCCAACGGCCCCGGCTTGTCGCCCAGCCCATAGTAGTGCTCATCCTGTGGCGAGGCCTTGTAAGCGCGGAATTGGCCGCCATGAAATTCAACCGGGCGTCCCGTCAGGTCGGCCATCAGCACATGGCCCGCAAGGTCTGTGATCTTCATCTCCAGCGGGTTGCGCTGGATGGTGACCCGCAGCTTCGCGGTCGTGAACCCCACCGCATCACTGCTGTTCGCCGGCTTCACCGCCGCCTGCGCCTGTCTCGCCGCGTCCAGCACCGCCCAGCTTGCGTCTTCAGGCAGGATGGGTGTCGGGCTGATGCGAACGCGAAGCACATCCTCGCGCAGCGCCGTCACCACCATCAAGGCGTCGCCCGAGCGGACCTCAATCCCATTCGGCAGCGGTTTGCTGGCGGTTACCCGGTCCAGCCGCACAAACCCGCGCTTGTCTTCGGCGCGGGCATGGGTTGTTGGTGGGATTGCGGCGGTCAATAGCACGGCAAGCACGGCAAGTTGTTTTTTCAATTGGCACCCCGGATGGCTCTGAATTATTTCCTATGAGCATACTTGCTGATGCGCGGGGCTGCAAAGTATTTCGCCGGGGTGAAGCCGCTTTATTGCGCGCCCGCGCGCTGGCGCTCCACGCGCATCATCGTTGAGTGGCCGCCGGCTTGCGTACCGCGCACCACATGTGGCGTCAACACGATCACCAGCCGCGAGTCCGTGAGTGCATTATTGACGTTCGTGATGTTGTTCAATCCCGGTATGTCCGTCAAACCCGGCTGGCCGCTCAACGTGCGCGTCTCTTCCTTGTCCAAATCACTCACCAGCACCGCGGCATGGCCTTGTTTCAACGTCACCACCCCGGAGTAGGAGCGGTTGTTCATGATGGGAATATTATTGACCGATTGGCCGGAGAGCGACGTCAGTTTAAGGTCGAGCGTCAAGGCCACATCCTCGTTGCGCATCACCTCCGGCGTCGCGGTCAGATTCAAACCCACATCCTCGTATTGAATCATTGGAATTGAAGGCACCGATGCAAGCGCATTGGACAGCAGTGACGACAGGCCACCGGAGAGGCCCGGCAGGTTCAGGCCGGGGATTGTCGCCGAGGTTCCCACTGAACTCGAAAGTGTCGACGTCGTGATGGGGTACTTCAATCCCGATTTGATCGTCCCTTTTTCGTCGCTGCCCAGGCGCAACTGCACATCATCCAGCTCCCGCGAGTCGGAAGTGTTGATCTCCAGGTTGAACGTGGCGCTCATCGGCGACAAGCCCGTCGTTGACGCGCCGCCGCCGATGATGCCCGCGCCACCGCTGAGAAACTGCTGCAGCAGCGGGTTGCTCACCTGCCCGGAGGCCAGCAGAAGGGCCAGGATGGCCAGCGGGTCATTCGCGCTCGCCAGCCCCGAGCTGATGATTTGTTGCACCAGCGCCGCATTCTGGCTCAACAGGCTCTGCTCCTCGATTGCCAGGTCGAAGACGCTCATCTGCTGCGGAAGCTGCGCGCCCGTGTTGCGCCCCTCGGTGTAGTTGAGCTG
>JAJXXN010000095.1 GCA_021781075.1 Acidobacteriota bacterium
CGAGCGGCTGGTGCGCGCGGTGCAGGCGATGGGCGTGCCGGTGATTTATTTTGGCGTGGATACGGCGAGCCTGCTGGGCGCGACGGCGAAGACCGGCGCCGACGTGATTGGCGTGGATTGGCGCACGCCGATTGACGAGGCGTGGCGCGCGGTGGGCAGCGGACATGCGGTGCAGGGGAACCTGGACCCGATCACGTTGTTTGCGCCGCTGGATGTTTTGGAGCAGCGCGTGAGGGAAGTGCTGAAGTCCGCGGACAATCGCCCGGGGCACATTTTTAATTTGGGCCACGGGATTGTGCCGGGAACGCCGGTGGAAAATGTGCAGGCCGTGGTGCGGATGGTGCGCGAGCACTCGACGCGGAGGGGCGCATGACGAAGCGCGCCGTTTTGTTGCTGGCGCATGGCACGCCGGACAAGGTCGGGGAGATTCCCGAGTACCTGAGGAATGTGGTGAGCGGGCGCCCGATGCCACAGGCGGTGGTTGAGGAGATTCAGCACCGCTATGCGCTGATTGGGCAAAGCCCGCTGACGGAGTGGACAATGGCGCAGGCGAAGCGGCTGGAGGGGCTGCTCAACGGCGAGCGTGTTTATGTGGGGATGCGCAACTGGCGCCCTTATATTCCCGAGGTGGTGAGGCAAATGCGCGCGGAGGGGGTGACGGAGGCAGCGGTGATCTGCCTTGCGCCGCAGAACTCGCGCACCAGCACGGGGTTGTATCGCCGCGCCGTGGAGGCCGAGGCGGGCGAGTTGAAGATTGACTTCACGGCGGGTTGGGCGGAGCACGCGTTGCTCGCCGAAGCCTTTGCGGAACGGTTGCGCGTGGCGCTCGAGAAGCTGCGGGCGGAGATTGGCGAAAATCCGCCGGTGCTCTTCACCGCGCACTCGGTGCCCTGTCGCACGATTGCCGCGGCGGAGGGCAAGCCGGGCGACCCGTATGCGACCGACGCGCGCAGGACGGCAGAACTGGTGGCGGCGCGCGTGCCGGGGCTGAAGCGCTGGTACTTCGCCTTCCAAAGCCAGGGTGCGAGCGGCGGGGAGTGGATTGGCCCGACAGTGGAGGGCACGCTCGATGCGTTGGCGGCCGAGGGCGTGAAACATCTGATCCTGCAGCCAATCGGATTTTTGTGCGACCACGTGGAGATTTTGTACGACGTGGACATTGCGTTCAAGGAGCACGCGGCGAAGCTGGGGATGCGGCTGGAGCGGCCGGAGAGCTTGAACGATTCCGCCAAGCTGGCCGAGGCGCTGAGGGATTTGACGGGGAAAGCCTTTGCAAGGCTCTAGCAGGCGGTGAACAGTGCACAGGACCCGGCCCAATGGCCGGGTTTTTTGTCTGTGAGGAGGCCTGTGCGGCTTCGTATAATCACACCTAACCCATCGCAACCCAAGGAGCGAACCCATGATGCGCACCCGAAAAGCAGCAGCAGCCCTTTTTGTTTTTTTCCTGGTTTTTGCAGCGACACTCTCCGCAGAGGCGGCGAAAGAGAAAAAAAAGCCGCATGTGGTTTACATCAAGGCCGGACATTTGTTTGATGCAACCAGCGACAACCTGCGGGACAACGTGGTGATCACGGTTGAGGATGAGCGCATCAAGGGCGTGGACGCGGCCGATGCGGTGAAGATTCCCGCCGGCGCAGAGGTGATTGATTTGTCGAAGGCATGGGTGCTGCCGGGGTTGATTGATTGCCATGTGCACCTGGAGGCGCGTGCCGACAAGCTGGACCCGATAGAGGATGTGCGCTCGACGCCCTTCAAGGGCGGATTTGCCGGCGTGGTGAATGCGCGCACGACACTCCTGGCCGGCTTCACCAGCGTGCGCGACGTGGGGTCGAGCCCGTTTTTCGCGGTGGACCTGCGCGACGCCATCAACGAGGGCTTCATTCCCGGGCCGCGGGTGGTGGCCAGCGGGCCGCCGCTCTCCATCACCGGCGGGCACGGCGACATGAACAGCTTCGCGCCGGCGGTGAGCAATTACCTCTACCCGGAGGAAAAGGATTTTGCGATTGTCGACGGGCCGGAGGCGGTGCGGCACGCGGTGCGCGCGCAGATCAAGTATCGCGTGGATGTGATCAAGCTGATGGCGACCGGCGGCGTGATGAGCCAGGGCGACCAGCCAGGGGCCGAGCAGTTGACTTATGACGAGATGAAGATGGCGGTCGACGAGGCGCATCGCGCGGGCCGCAAGGTTGCCGCGCATGCGCACGGGACGCAGGGGATCAAGGACGCGGTGCGCGCCGGGGTCGATTCCATTGAGCACGGCAGCCTGATTGACGACGAGGGCATCCAGATGATGAAGGAGCGCGGGACGTACCTGGTGGCCGACATTTACAACGACGATTACATCCTGGGCAATGCGGCGAAGTTCGGGTTGCCGGAGGCGAACATCGAGAAGGAGCGGAAGCTGGGGCGGTTGCAGCGGGAGAATTTCCAGAAGGCGGTGAAGGCCGGGGTGAAGGTTGCATTTGGGACCGATGCGGGGGTTTATCCGCATGGCGACAACGCGAAACAGTTCCACTACATGGTGAAGTTTGGATTGACGCCTGCGGGGGCGATTCGCGCGGCGACATCGAGCGCGGCGGATTTGATTGGCAGGAAGGACACGGTGGGTACGATTGAGGCGGGCAAGTACGCGGACATCATCGCGGTGACGGAGAACCCGCTCGACCGCATTGAAGTGCTGGAGCATGTGCCGTTCGTGATGAAGGGCGGGGTGGTTTACAAGGATGAAGTGGGGAAGTAACAGCGTCCAGCGCCCCAGGGCCCAGCCAGTCAGTGATGGTTGGAACAGGAAATATTGTTCCAGCCAAATAACTACCGGCTCAACGCTCGACGCTTGCTCCTGTTTATTTCTTATGCCGTAGACTAAAAGCATGTTTACCGGAATTGTTGAGCGAACGGGGAAGCTGGTTGGTGTTGAGGGGCGCGGCGACGGTCTTTCGAGTGGAGTCAAGCGCATCACCGGCGGCGTGCAGCGCATTACCGGCGGCGTGCAGCGCATTACCATTGACGCGCCGGAGTTGGCCGCACGGATGCGCGAGGGCGACTCGCTGGCGGTGAATGGCGTTTGTTTGACGGCGCTCGATGTGAACCCGCGTTATTTTTATGCGGACCTGGCGGCGGAGACGCTGGCCAGGACGACGCTGGGGGAGTTGAAGCCCGGCGCGCTGGTGAACCTGGAGCTGCCGACGGCTGCGGGGTCGCCCCTGGGCGGGCACATTGTGCAGGGCCATGTGGACGGGCGCGGGGAGCTGGTGTCGTTGGAGCCAGTGATTGCGAGAGACAGCAAAGAATTTGATATTGAGACGACGGACTGGACGTTGAAGGTTCGCGTGCCGGATCATGTTCGGCCGTGGATGGTGCTGAAGGGGTCGGTGGCGCTGGACGGGATCAGTTTGACGATTGCGGATTTTGACGGCGAGGTGGTGACGATTGCGATTTTGCCGTTGACCTACTCGCGGACAAATTTGCACGCGGCGCGTGTGGGCGATGGCGTAAATGTGGAGGCGGATGTGCTGGTGAAACTTGCTTCAGCCCAGATGCAGCAGAAAGTAAAAGAGCGCGAGCTCACGGAGGCGTGGTTGGTGGAGAATGGCTACTAGCGGAGTTAGCGGTGCTAGCGGAGAAAGCGGTGTTAGCGCGGGAGAATGGGCGGTGTTGAATCCCCGGTCTCAAAAGCGAGACCTGGGGCACCCGGCAGGTTGTTCTTCCGCTTCACTATTTAATTGTGAGTGTCAATCACAAACTCATCGCCGGTGCGGTTGAGCAGAATCCGCCGCCTGTCGTCGAGAAGCTTCAACTGATCTGAAAGCTCGATGAATTCTTGCTTCTCATCAGCTGTAAGTTCGCGCGGCGGTTGATTGGAACCGGGCGCGGGCTGGGTGATTTTTGTCAATTCATCCAACCGCGCTTGCAGCTTTGCCATCTCGCGGTCGATGAGGACGGGCATGATGACGGGAGTTTTGGTGAGGCCGGCGGCGATTTCGTTGCGGTTGTTTTCTTCCCAGACGGGGAGGATGCCGACGTCGGCGAGTTCGATTTGCGTGCCGGCAGGGCCGTAATCCTTTTTGACGACGGAGAATTGTGCGATGAGTTCGTCGCGCGGGTCGCCTTCCTTGTCGGGCATCAGGTCGTCAACGTAACTACGCGATTGGTTGGACAAAAAATTCCCCAGGGAATAAAAAATAACCGCGTTGCGGCCGTCGGCGGTCTTGTAGCTCTCCACGGGCTGCAAAACGTGTGGATGGTGGCCGATGATGACCGAGGCCCCCGAGTCGAGCATGGCGTGGGCGAGGGCGACGTCCTCGGGCCGCGGGGCGGGAGCGTATTCCGTGCCCCAATGAATGGAGACGACGAGGAAGTCGCACTGGGCGCGGGCTTTTTTGATGGCGTCGAGGACGGTTGCGGGCGTCAGCGTCGCGGGGTCGGTGATTTGGCCTTTGACTTCTGAAGGGTAGGGGAGAAAGTTGACGTGGGGCGCGGCGGGGTCGGCGGGGTTGGAAGCGCCGTTGAGCCAGCGGGTCATGCCCAGCCAGCCGACGCGGATGCTGTCTTTCTCGACGATGACCGGCTGCCAGGCGGTGGCTGCCGTGTCGCCGGAGCCGAGGAAGAGCAGGCCTTTCTCCTTGAGGTGCTGGCGCGACTCGGCGAAGCCGGCCCAGCCCTGGTCCATGACGTGGTTGTTGGCGAAGGAGACGATTTTGATGCCGCTGGCCTGGAGTGCGTCGATCAGATCGAGTGGCGCGTCGAAGAGGAAGGGTTTTGTCCCGTGGGAGTGATTGGGCGCGACGGGGGTTTCAAAGTTGACGAAGCCGTAGTCGGCGCGGTGGAAGATGTCGGCGACGTTGGCAAAGAGCGCGGTCCAGCCGGCCGCGCCATCGCCGGCAGCGGCGGCTGCCTGGCGGACGGCCTCGTGGGGGATGACGTCACCGGCGACGGCGAAGGAAATGCGGACTATTTCGTGCGGGTATTTTATGGGTGCGGGTTTGGGATGGGCGCTGACGGTTCCGTAGCCGATGCCGAGAAGCGCGCCGGTGAAGGCGCCGAGGAGCGCGAGGGCGCGGAAGCGGGGCGATTTGAGGGCGGGGGCAAGCATGGGCTGGTTCCACTTTAGCAGGAGATTGCGCCGGTGCGCGCGGGTTTGGGTGGCGAACGCTGGCCGGGATGGATGCGTCTATCTTCTGCTGAAACTGTTAACCTGAATAGAGAGGCCGGGCGGCCGGTGGCAGCCTGAAAAACCGAGGCCGGGCGAGAGTGAATGGCTGAATTTGTCATCAAGATGTCGGATGAGCGCGGTCGGGTGGTGGAGCAGACGGAGTCCGCAGCCACGGCCGAGGAGTTGCGCGGCCGGTTTGTGCAGGCCGGGTACCATGTTTTTTCAGTAAAGGCGCGTGGCGTGGCGGGATTTCGCCGCCAGCGCAAGGTGAAGCTGGAGCCGTTTCTAATCTTCAACCAGCAGTTTTTGACGTTGATCAAGGCCGGTTTGCCCATCCTGGGGTCGCTGGAGATGCTGGCCAAGAACCAGAAGGATGCGCACTTTGCCAACCGCATCAGCGCGGTGGCGGGGCGGGTGAAGACCGGTGAATCGCTTTCGACGGCCTTTGAGGCGGTGGGCGGATTCCCGTTGATGCACACAACGACGCTGCTGGCCGGCGAGCGCTCGGGCAACCTGCAGGAGGTGTTGGAGCGGTACATCACCTTCCAGCGCATCTCGCTGACCTTCCGCAAGAAGCTGGTGGCGTCGCTGATTTACCCGGTGGTGCTGATGGTGCTGGTGACGGCGCTGATGATCTTCATGTTCACGGTGGTGATCCCGCAGTTTGCGCAGTTGTATGACCAGATGGGCTCGAAGCTGCCGACGATGACGGTGTACCTGCTGGGCTTCGGCAAGTGGATGCAGAAGTACATTCTCTACCTGCTTGCGGCGATTGTGTTGCTGGGCTATGGCCTGTACCGCTATTCCATCACGGACAAGGGGCGGGAGCGGATAGACGCGGCGCGGATCCGGCTGCCGATCTTCGGCAAGATATGGTTGAAGTACCAGGTGGCGCTGTTTTCGCGCACACTCTCGACGTTGCTGACGGGCGGGCTGCCGCTGGTACAGTCGATGGAGACGGCGGCGCGGTCGATCACCTCGCGGAAGATTGCGCTGGCGGTGCTGGAGTCGATCACGACGGTGCGCGAGGGCAAGGGGATATCGGACTCGATGCGCCAGACGAAGGTGTTTCCCGACCTGTCGCTGGAGATGATCGCGGTGGGCGAGCAGACGGGCGCGGTGCCGGCGATGCTGAACTCGGTGGCGGAATTTTTCGAGGAGGACGTGGCAACGGCGCTGTCGGCGGCGCTTTCGCTGATTGAGCCGTTCATCCTGATCATCATGGGCGTGGTGGTGGTCTTCATTCTCATCTCGCTGTACCTGCCCATTTTCTCCTTGGGGCAGATGGGGAACTAGAAACCAGGAGCGTATGCCAGAAGACGTATTGATCACATTGCCGGTGGAAGCCGATGAGCGCACGATGGCGGAGCAGTTGGCGCGCCGCTACCGCACGGAGTTCATCGACCTGAAGAACCACAAGATCCAGCACGATTTGCTGCGCACGGTTCCGGTGGAGCTGATGTTCCGCTACAATTTTGTGCCGCTTGAGCAGCAGGACGAGACGCTGGTGATCGCGGTGAGCGACCCGTCGAAGCTGATGATGCTCGACGAGATCGCGGGGCTGTTGGGGCACCGCATCAGCCCGCGGGTGGCGACGCTGTCGCAGATCACGGACCTGTTGAAGAAGACCGAGCAATCGCAGCGCGTGTTGGACGAGGCCAGCGAGGGGCTGACCTTCGACGTGCTGACCGGCGACGAGAACCCGGACGAGAACATCTCGATTGAGAAGCTGACGAGCGAGGAGGAGATCAGCCCGATCATCCGCCTGGTGGACACGACGCTTTTCAGCGCGCTGGAGCGGCGCGCGTCGGACATCCACATTGAGACCTACGAGGACTCGGTGCTGATGAAGTACCGCATCGACGGCGTCTTGCAGATGGCGCTGGCGCCGATCGCGCGCGAGCACCACCAGACCATCCTTTCGCGCATCAAGATCATGAGCGAGCTGGACATTGCCGAGCGGCGCGTGCCGCAGGACGGGCGCTTCCGGGTGCGGTACAAGGGCCGGCTGATCGATTTCCGCGTTTCCATCATGCCCACGGTGCACGGCGAGAACGCGGTGCTGCGCGTGCTGGACAAGGAATCGATGAGCGAGAAGTTCAAGAACCTCACGCTCGACGTGGTGGGCTTTGAGGAGAACGACCTGCGTCGCTTCCGGCGCTACATCCGGGAGCCGTACGGGATGGTGCTGGTGACGGGCCCGACGGGCTCGGGCAAGACGACGTCGCTTTACGCGGCGCTGAACGAGATCAAGAGCGACGAGGACAAGATCATCACGATCGAGGACCCGGTGGAGTACCAGATCCGCGGCATCACGCAGATTCCGGTGAACGAGAAAAAGGGGCTGACGTTCGCGCGCGGCCTGCGGTCGATCCTGCGGCACGACCCGGACAAGATTCTGGTGGGCGAAATCCGCGACCAGGAGACGGCGCAGATTGCCATCAACGCGGCGCTGACCGGGCACTTGGTGTTCACGACGGTGCACGCGAACAACGTGGTGGACGTGCTGGGCCGGTTTTTGAACATGGGCGTGGAGCCGTACAATTTTGTCTCGTCGCTCAACTGCATCCTGGCGCAACGGCTGGTGCGTACCGTCTGCGAGTATTGCAAGCGGACGGTGAAGGTGGACGAGGAGATGCTGGTGATCAGCGGCCTCGACCCGAAGGAGTGGAGGGATTTTGATTTCCACGAGGGGCAGGGCTGCATGGAGTGCAACGGCACGGGGTACCGTGGCCGCACGGCGATCCACGAGCTGCTGGACCTGACCGACCCGATCCGCGAGCTGATTTTGGAGAAGAAACCCACCTCGGAAGTACGGAAGCTGGCGCGCAAGGAGGGGATGACGTTTTTGCGCGAGTCGGCGCTGGAGCGCGTGCGTCGCGGCCTGACCACGCTCAAAGAGATCAACAAAGTTACCTTCATTGAGACGGAGCGATAGTGGCCTCGTTATTGGAAAGACTGAAGAGCGGCGGCGTGGGGGCGCACCAGGTGGCGCGTCCCCCGGCGGCCGTGGAAGTGACAAGCGAAGGCGTGGTGGGCGCGGCCCTGCACGTGGGCGGGGCGCCCAGCTATGCCTATCAACCGCTTCCCGTCGGCGCGGTGAAACCCGGCACGGCGGAGCAGAACCTGGCGGAGCCGGTGAAGGTGGCCGAGGCAATCCGCGCCGTGCTCGATGCCGTGGAGCCGGCCAAGCACTCGGTGACGGTGGTGGTGCCGGACCTTGCGGCGCGGGTGTTCATGCTGGACTTTGACTCGCTGCCGGCGAAAAGCAGCGAGGCGCTTGCGGTGCTGCGCTTCAGGCTGCGCAAGATGGTCCCGTTTGACGTGGAGAAGGCGCAGATCTCCCACCAGGTGCTGGAGGAGACACGGCAGGGGATCAAGCTGCTGGTGGCGGTGATGCCGGGCGAGATTTTGGCTGAATATGAGCAGGCGGTTCGCGCCGCGGGCTATGAGCCGGGCGCGGTTGTGCCAGCGGGCCTGGCAGTGCTTGCGGCGGTGGAAGAGACGGGCGCCGTGCTGGTGGCCAACCTCACGCCGCTCTCCTTGACCACGGTCGTGGCCAATGGGGACGACCTGCTGCTTTACCGCACGGTGGAGCTTCCGGCGAATGTTGCCCGGGACGAGGTGCAGCGCGATTTGGCGGTGGCGGC
The DNA here is from genome assembly GCA_021781075.1 of Acidobacteriota bacterium. Lineage (GTDB taxonomy): Bacteria > Acidobacteriota > Terriglobia > Terriglobales > Acidobacteriaceae > CAIMNN01. Next base: position 8,803 of record JAJXXN010000095.1, read on the forward strand.
GGCCTACTATGAGGACAGCGTGGGCAAGCCACCGGCGCGGCTCCTTTATGCGGGCAATGGTGGCGCGGCGCGGTTCAGGGAGTGGGCCGGCGAGCCGGACATGGAATTGGTGGATGCGGCGGTGCAGCCCGAGCTGGGAGCGGCGACGACCATGGCAACGGCATCAGTGGCCGCAGTCCAGGGTGTTTTGGCGGGGGTGAACTGAGATGAGAGTACGCATAAATCTTGCCTCCAAGCCATTTGCGGATTTTGGGCCCCAGCTGCGCCAGTTGCGCATTTTGATGGGAGTTTTTGTGGCGCTGATTCTGGCGCTGCTCGTTGGCCTGCACTTTATCCATGCGGCGGCGGAAAAGGCGCGCGCGCGTGAGCACAGCGTGGACATGCAGATTGCCAAGGTGCGCGCCGAGCACCAGGGCTATGAGGCGATGATGGCCGAGCCGGCGAACAAAAGCGTGTTGGACCAGGCGAGGACCCTGAACGCGCTTTTTGCGGAGAAGAACTTCAGTTGGACGCTGGCCATGGAGGACCTGGAGCGCGTGCTGCCGGGCGGCGTGCAGGTGACGACGCTGGAGCCGGACCGGGACCCAAAGACGGGCGACATCACCGTGAAGCTGCGCGTGCTTGGGCCGCGCGACAAGAGCATTGACCTGGTGAAGAACCTGGAGCACTCCAAGCGCTTTCAGGCTGCGCGGATCGTGGGTGAGAGCCTGGACACGGGCAACAGCCTGAACCAGCAGGCGATCCCGGTGACGGCCTCGACCAAGGCCAACTTTGACCTTCTGGCGCAATATGTGTTGCCCACGGATGAGGAAATGAAGGCGATTGCGCAGAAGCAGAAGAAGGATGAGGCGGCGTCGTCATCGATGCCGCAGCCTCTGATACCCTCGCGGCCGATGCAGCAGTCCCAGCCGGTGCAGCCGGCGCGCCCGGGCTTTCAGCAACCCGGTCCCGGCCCCAACGGCATGACGCCGCAGCCGATGCCCTTCGGTGGGCTGCGCGGCGGCAAGAAGGGCGCGCCACAGCAAACGCCCCAAGGAGGCCACCGATGAGCAGGATCGCCGATTTGAAAGCGCAGTTGCGCTCGCCGTTGAACTGGCATCTGGCGGGTGGTGGAATCCTGTTTGCCGCGGTGCTTGTGCTCGGCGCCCGCTTCACCTTTGACCTGATTGAGGTGGGCAGCAGCAAAAGCGATGAGTTGCACAGCCGCCAGACGCAGCTTGCGGTGCTTGAGGCGCAGACTGCGCCGCTGCGCGGGCTGGACAAAAAGGTTGAGGCCAGCCGCGCCGCAATCAAGGAGTTCATGGCCAAGCGGGTTCCGGCCAACTACTCGACGATTGCCACCAGCCTTGGCGATGTGGCGGTGAAAAACGGTGTCCGCCTGACGCGCGTAACTTATGGCAAGGGCAAGCCGGACAACGAGCTGACGGAGGTTCCGATTGATGCGTCGATCGGCGGGGAGTATACGTCGGTCCTGCGCTTCATCAACGGGCTGGAGCGCGATGAAAACTTTTTTGTGGTGCGCGGGATGACGCTGACCGGGCAGCAGGGCGGCACGGTGAACCTGCGGTTGCAGGTATCCACGTGGATGCGCCCCGCGGATGCGGCCAACGCGCCGGCGAATGCAGAGGAAGGCAAGGACGGCAAGCCGGGCGACACTGGCGGCGGCAGCGCAACTCCCGCGCCCGCGGAGAAGAACGGCGGGGCGTCCGCGCCGCGCGGCAAGGGCAACGCCAACCCGGCGGTGAATAAAAACAAGGAGGGCGTATAACCATGGCCATAAAGCTTGGCACTGAGAACAAGCGACAGGTTTACCTGCTCTCCGGTTTATTTCTGGTGATACTTCTCATCGGTTTGTATGAGGTCTTTGGCGGCTCGTCGAAGCCCACGGTGAAGAACACGGTTCCAGCGCCGGCGGCAAACCAAGCAGCCCGGACGCGAAGCGCACAGCCGCAACCGGGGCCAACCGCGACGGGCGCAGGCTCACCGACGGCGGAAAAAGTGGCGGATGAAAACATCAACCCCGAACTGCACCTGGCGCGATTGGCCGAGTCGGAGGCGATTTTGTACGGCGGGCGCGGGCGCAATATCTTCTCCGCGGACTCGATGCCGGTGGAGGAGATGGAGCAGCCGCTTGCCAGCGGGCGTAACACGCCTGAAGCAGCGAACGCCGCGGGCAATAACACGCCGTCGGCGCCACAGGCGCCGCCCATCGACCTGAAATATTTTGGCTACACGCTGACCCAGGACAAGACCTTGCGCGCCTTCTTCAGCCGCGGCGAGGACATTTTCATCGCGCGGACGGGGGAAATTGTCGATCACCGCTACAAAGTCGGCGCCATCACGCCGAACAGCGTGCAGGTGACCGACCTGAGCTACAACAACACCCAACCGGTGCCCTACTCCGGCGACAGGAATTAGTGGAGAGTGATGACGATGCATTCGGCAACAGGGATGAGGCGCGCGCGCCGGGTTGGTGAGGCCGGGTATCTGCTGGTGGCCGTCATCTTCATCCTTTTTACGATGACCATCTGGCTGGGCGTGGCGATGCCGAAGATGATCAAGGCATTGCAGCGCGACCAGGAGCTGGAGACGCAGCAGCGGGGCAAGCAGTACATGCGCGCCATTCAGCTTTACTATCGCAAGTTCAACAGCTTTCCGCCCACCCTGGATATTCTGGTCAAGAACAACAATCTCCGCTACCTGCGCAAGAAATACAAGGACCCGACCACGGGCAAGGAAGAGTGGAAGATCATCCGCTATGGCCAGGCCAAGACGCAAACGCTGGGTTTCTTTGGCCAGCCGCTGATGGGCGGCGGGGCCTTTGGCGGCATCGGGCCGGTTGGCGGACAAAACAACAACCCATTGGGCGGCAGTTCAACCGACTCCAGCCAGACATCACAACCCGGCGCCCCGGCGGCGGGCGTGGGCACCGACCAGAGCAGCCTAAGCAGCCCACCGCAAAACGGGGCGCAAAATCCCTTTGCGGGCAGCGGCCCCGGCGGCGCGCCAACAGGATTGAATGGGCCAACCGGGTTGAATGGCCAATCGGGGCAGGGATTGAACGGACAGACCTTCGGGGGCGGGGGCATCATCGGTTTTTCGCCAAACAGCCCCAAGCCGACGATGATCACCTATCGCAAGCGCAACAAGTTCAACGAGTGGGAGTTCATCTATGACCCCGCGCTGGAGCAGTATTATGCCAGCGGTGCCGCCGGTGGTGGCGGCATGAACCCGGGGCAGCAGGGTGGCGGCTTCAATCCCACGGGCTTTGGCGGCAATTACGGCAACCCCAGCGCCACGGGTAACTCCTGGGGCACAGCAAGCCCCGGCGCCAGCCAGCCGGGCCAGGGAACGAACAACGTTCAGCCGGGTGGCGGCAGCATCTTCCAATAGCGGGAAGCACATTACTGCAAAACCAAAGGCCCGGGCATTGCCGGGCCTTTGCCGTGCAGGAAGCTTGCTGCTTAAACGCTGAAGGAAGAGCCGCACCCGCAGGTGCTTTTGACTTGGGGATTGTCGAACTTGAAACCGGCAGCTTCAAGGGTCTCGACGTAATCCACCGTGCAGCCGTTGAGGTACATCGCCGAGGTGGAATCGACAAAGACCTTGAGGTCGTCGAAGCTGAATACCTTGTCCATCATCCCGGACTGGTTCTCGAAAGACATGGAGTACTGGAATCCGGAGCAGCCTCCGCCGACGACGCCGATGCGCAGACCTGCGGGCAGAGGATCCTGCGTGGCCATGATCTCGCGAACCTTGGCGATGGCCGAGGGGGTGAGGTTGAGCGGAGCGGCCTTGACTGGAGTTTCGGTTGCCATTGTGCCTCCTGAAGCAATTCTTCTTAATCAGTTTACGCGCCAAAGTAAGCGCGCAGCAAGTGCCGGGGCCATCTTTGGCACAGGAATTTGATGCTTCAAGAGGCCCTGAGGATGCTGGAGGCCGGGATAAGCGGGTAATTTTGACGATATCGAAGAATAATTCTGTGACAAGAATCACGACAACGGGGCAGTTTTCGGGGTATGATGTTTAACCGGACGGCCACCCTGGCCGACGAGCCCCTTCCAACCACGGACCCGCCGGCGAGATTTGGCTTGTGTTGCAGTTGGGTGAAATCAAGTTGAAGGAGGCGCTCAATGAGCACATTCGCACTTTCCATGCTGATCGTCTGGGCGGTACTGGTTCTTTTCGTGATGGCGCTTTACGTCTATCGCTCACGCCTGACCCGCGACGAGGAGGATGAACTTTATCTAGATGATGCGTTCAAGGCGGAGCGCGAGCAACAGGCGGCAATCACCGCGCAGGTGGCGAAGATTGAGCCGACGCTGCGAATTTCACGCTGGCTGGCAGCAGCGGCCACGCTGTTTGTCGTGGTTTACTACATCCACGATTTCCTGGTGCAGTTCAAATAGGGATTTGCACGGGGGCATAGCCCCGGGCAAGGCTTCACCGCTGGGCAACGGACTGGCTCAGGCTGAGGGGGGGGCGGAGTTCATAGCTCCGCCGCCTCTTCTTGTTTTTCCAGAACCTCGACATCGTGTTCGCTTTCGGCTGTGACCTTGCGCAGGCTGACGCGCTCAAAACGCGCCCAGACGAGGCCGATGGGGACCACACCGAGGAAGGTGACGAAGAGCAGTACCACGGCGCATGCGGTTGCCGGTTCAGTGGCCACATGGAAGAACTTGATGAGCGAGGCTTCCAGGGCGGCAATCTGGGTGAACCAGCCGAGGATGGGCAGTTGCAGGGTGCTGGCCGCGCCGCCCGCGGCCATCAGTCCAACAGCCTTGGGGAAGGTGATGCCCGCCAGCTCCGGGCTGGCGGTGAAGGCGTGCATGGTGAAGAGGTAGGCGAGCGTGATCAGCCCCCACATGAACAGCGAGGTCCCGGCGACCCAGACGAAGTCCCCAAAGCCGCGGAGAATGTCAAGCCCGGCATGGAAGGCGCGGATCTTGTGGGCGACGGCGTGGGCGAATTTGGGTGAAATTGCGCTGAGCGCGTGCTCGGCTGCGCGGGCGATCTGCTCGCCGTAGAAACGGACAAAAACGAGAAAGAGCGCGCCGCAAAGGGTCACGATGAGGGTGAGGTAGCGTTTGAGAAAGCCGGACGAGGTGTCGGCCGGCGCGTCGCTTGAGATCCAAAGGGCTGCGGAGACAATGAGGGCGAAGGAGCCGGCGTCAAAGAGCCGTTCGACGATGTAAGCGGCAACCTGGGAGCTGAGGGAGAGGCCGGTTTTCTTCGCGACGAGGAAGGCGCGGACCGGGTCGGCTACGCGCCCGATGAGTGCGATGGCGGTGAAGCCGATGACCTGGGTGCCGAGGAGCGAGAGCGGGTGCATTTTCTTGCTGTGGCGCAAAAGCAACGCCCAGCGCAGGGAGCGGAAGAGATAGCCCGCGTAGATGCAGGAGAGGCCGAGGGCAATCATCCACCAGTTGGCCCCGGCGAGTTGGGCGCGAAAGAGGAAAAAATCGAAGTGGAAACGCGAGCGTCCCCAGAGCCAGAGTGCGGCGAGCGCAACAAGCAGCAGGGCGCCCAGGATGAGTTGTTTCGTTTTCAAACGTGACTCCGGTGTTGCGTACCCTATCAGTGTACCGGCTGTGCGCTTTCGC